>NZ_JBHUAL010000032.1:0-53866 GCF_042789775.1 Kitasatospora sp. NPDC056800
GGACCGGACGCCCGGTCCCGTACGGCCCCGGCGCGGCTCAGGAGGCCCCCGCCCCCGTGGCGCTCAGGAGGCGCCCGGGTCGTCCGCCCTCTGCTCGGCCGCCCGGACCTGCTCGGCGAACTCGCGCGCGTCGATCCGCTCGACCGAGGCCCCGTGCCGGGCGGCCAGCTCGTCCGCCGGGGCGGGCGAGGACTCCCGGAGCTCCACGGCGAGCAGCGCCCCGCCGTCCGGCACCCGGGGCGAGAGCATGATCAGCCCGGCGCCGCCCTCGCTCGCCTGGTGCTCCTCGGCCGCGTTGCCGAGCGCCGCGCCGGCCGCGAAGCCCAGCAGCACGCCGACCGGCCCGCCGAGCAGCCCGATCAGGCCGCCCAGCACACCCGAGCCGACGGTCGCCACCCCCGCGCCCCGGGTGAAGGTGTCCGCGACCTCCAGCAGCCCGTCGGCGCTGCGCTCCATCGCCGCCACCATCCGCAGGCCCGGCAGGTGCTGCGCCTCGTCGAAGGCCGGGCGCCAGGCGGCGGCCTCGGGGAAGGTCAGCAGGACGACGTTGTGCTGGTCGCTCATCGCGCTCCGATCGGGCCGGGGCCGGAGGTGGCCGGGCTTCCATCGTGACCCCCGGTGCGGGGCGCTGCCACCCCGGCGGCCTCAGCGCGGTTCGTCCGCCGGGTGGTTGAACACCGGCCCGAGGTCCGGCGGGAGGTGGTCGACGAGCAGGGCGACGGCCTCCTCCGGGGTGGCGGGCGTGCCGAGCACCCCGGCGCCGCCCTGGCCGCGGACCTGGTAGCCACCGCCGTCCAGCGGCACGGCGAACGGCACGCCCGCGGCGGTCCACGGGGACGAGGTCGACAGGCTGAAGTGCAGGTCGTGGTGGCTGGTCCAGGGGAAGAGCCGGCCCAGTCGGGGCTCGGCGCGGGCGGCCTTCAGCAGCCGCACCAGGCCGTCGTGGCAGCTGCCGGGGCCGTGCCCGATGTCCTGCTGGAGCCACTCCCAGGACAGGACGATCCCCTCCCAGCGGGCCTCCACCGCGGCCTCGGGACCGATCGCGCGGGCGGCGGCGACGTCCGGCAGGACGGGCTTGGGCAGGGCGCCCCTCTGATCTTCTGATCGCATGGTGAGCAGTCTGCCCCAGCGCTGCCCGGAACGGAGAGGATCGTCGAGTCGGGGCGGCTTCGCTGGTCGAACGTCAGTCAGTCCGAGGCATCCTGTCGGTCGATCAGATCATCGAGGCGGATTCCTTGCACCGGGCTGTCGCTGCCGTCGCCGCAGGCTACCCGGCCGCGCCGCGCAGGCGGCGCCAGGTGCGGCCGACGGAGGCGAGCCCGGAGCGGCCGTCGGTCGAGGTGGCGGACTCCCAGGTGCGGGCGGCCTCGGTGAGGGTTTCCGCGGGTTCGGCCGGGGCTGCCGGGACCTGGTGGACTCGGTGCGCGGCGCGGGCGGCGCGCAGGAGGTCCTCCGGTCCGAGCGCGTCGAGCCTCGTCCGGGCGTGGGCGAGCAGGGCGGCGCAGGCGTCGGTGATCGCGGGCTCGCCGAGCGGGCGGGCGGGCAGGCCGAGGCCTTCGGCCAACTGCCCTTCCAGGGCGGTGCGCAGGTCCTGGACGGAGAGGTCGCGGACGGTCAGCGACAGGTGGGCGGACAGGCCCCCGGCGCCGACCGCCCGGTGGGCGAAGCCGCGCGGGATGTAGAGCACGCCGCCGGGTTCGAGGACGCCGTGCAGGCGCAGCGGGGAGCGCTCGTCCTCGGGGAGTTCGCCGAGCCGCCAGTCCGCCGTCGTCGGGGCGTCGTGCACGTACCAGGTCTTGCGTCCGGCGGCCTGGAGGACGAACACGTCGGCGTCGTCGCGGTGCACGGCGAGGCCCTGGGCGCCGGCCGGGGTGACGAAGAAGAACGCCTCCACCCGCCGGTCGAGTTCCTCGGAGAGCCGCGCCACCAGTTCGCCGGTCGGGCGGTGCCACTGGTCGACGCAGCGCAGCAGCAGGGTCGCCCCGCGGCGCAGCTGGGCGAGCACCTTCGCGCGGTCCGCGAAGCCGTGGTGCGCCGTGCCGTTGACGGTGCGCGAGGTGGTGAAGGCCTCCGGCGGGATGGTCACCTTGTCGGAGCGGACCATCTCCAGGTAGGGCGTGCGCAGCAGCCCGCCGTCGAAGGCGGCGTCGAGTTCGTCGAGGTCGAACGGCGAGGCGGGCGTGGCGGGCGAGGCGGGCGCCTCCGGGGCCTTCCGGGGGAAGAGCGCGGGCTCGCGCTGCCACTGGCGGCCGGTGAAGCCGTCGACGTCGCCGACCCAGTCGGCCAGTGTGGGCGATTCCATGGTGTGTCCCGTGGTGTCAGGGGTCTTCCGGGGCGGCGGGGGTGTTCCGGAGGCGGCGCCGGGGCGTCAGGCCCGGACCCGCGCCTCGAACCGTACGGCGAGCAGGGAGCGCAGCGGCACCTGCGCGTCCTGCCGCGGGCTGTGGACGACCAGCCGGTTGTCCAGGGCCGCGGTCAGCAGCTGCTCGGCCAGCGGCACGATCAGGTGCTTGGCCCAGCAGCGGGCGCCGTCGAAGCCGAAGGGCATGAACCCGGGTGTCTTCTCCGGGTCCGCGACGCCGTCCCAGCGCTCGGGGCGGAAGTCCAGCGGGTCGGACCAGTAGTCGGGGTGGCGGTGCATCAGCAGCGGGAAGAGCGCGACGTCGTCCTCGGGCCGGATCTCGGGGTGGAGTTCGGTGTACGCCGCGCCGCCGTTGCGGTAGAGCATCCAGGCGGGCGGGAGCAGGCGCAGGGTCTCCCAGAGGACGTCGGTGAGCTTGGCGCGGTGCTCCGGCCGGTCCTGTTCCGGGCCCATGAGCCACAGGGCGTTGCCGGCCAGGGCGGCCACGCCGTCGCAGAGGGTGGCCGTCGCCCGCCGGTACATCGCGATGGCCTGCTTGCGTTCCAGCGTCTCGTCGGCGCCGCGGATCAGTCCGGCCAGTTCGGTGCCCCCGTCCTGGTCGGCGGAGCCGGGCCAGGCGGTGACGGCGCGGTCGACGAGCCGGGAGAGGGTGTCGGAGCGGGTGACGCCGCGCTTCGACAGCAGGGAGACCGGCAGCGGGTCGTCGGAGAACAGCCAGCGGCGCAGGTAGGAGGTGCCCGCGTAGGGCCAGGAGCCGGCCATGCCGCGCGCCGGGGGCGGCGGCTTGCGGATGCCCGCCATGGCGTCCTGCCCCAGTGCGCGGATGGTGCGCGTCGCGCTGTCGTGGGGGATGTCGGAGCCGGCGGCGGGCTTGTAGACCGATCGCTCGGTGGAAAGGACGGGGCGGGCCGCGACGATTTCGGCCATCAGCCGGGAGTCCGAGACGCCGACCTTCGACGGGTCGATCCGGAACACCTTCTCGTCCCTGGCCAGCAGCTCCTGAATCCTCGGGGCGAACACGAGGGAACGGCTGCGCGCGGTTGCCGTCGCCATTTCTTCCACGGGAATCCGGCCTCCAATGCGCAATGGCAGGTCAGTGTGTTCGGCGTGGCGCGCGGAGGAATCCCGGACGCGCCGTGGCGCCGGCGGGGGCTCGGCCGACCCGGCCCCCGCCAGCGGCTGGACACGTTAGATAACGTGCAGCACCCACGCGTGGTTCGCGAGGTCGTCGTTCTTCTTGAACTTCTTGACGAGCGCCTTGACCATCTTCATGACTAACTCTCCATTCCGGGGATTGGCGGGTGTGGCGAGAATGCCGCACCCGAGCCGTCAGAGATATTCGGCATTCCGTTGCCGGAGGCCGAACCGGTTGATCTGTTCATGGACACTAACCGAAACTTCGCCGCCCGGACACCCCCTCGGCAGAGGAATATGCGATCTCTTACGGGCCGTTGACGGCCTATTCGATGGCCGAATCGTTATAACCCCTGGATATCCCCGGGCGGGGGGGTCGGAACGGGAAAGCGAAAGGGCCCCGCGAAGTCGCGGGGCCCTGCTGCCTGCGGCAGTCGGTCGGTCGTGGGGCGTCGGTGTCAGTTGTAGGTCGTGGTGACGGTGACGCCGCCGAAGCCCTGCTGGGCGTAGAGGCTGAAGAAGACGTAGCCGGCCGGCGGGTTGGTGATGGTCAGGGTCTCACCGTTGCCGCCGGTGGCGGACTTGGCCGTGGAGGAGCCGGTGGTGGCCCAGGAGCCGGCGTTGTAGTAGAGGTCGGCGTTGCCGGTGCCCCCGCTGGTGGTGATGGTCAGCTGCTTCACGCCGGCCGGCAGGTTCAGGAAGCTGTAGCTGTAGTTCCCGGTGGTGGCGGCGACGTTGTCGCGGCGGCAGTTCTTGTCGTACTGCCGGGCGTCGGTGGCGGTGCAGAGCGGGGCCTTGGGCTGCTCGGTGGTGGGCAGCGAGCCGCAGTTGTCGGCGGCGCAGGCCTTGAGCCAGGTGGCGAAGTCGGCGTCGTACGCGGTGCCGATGGTGGTCTTCAGCAGCGTGCGGGCGCCGTTCCAGTCACCGGCGCGGTACTTGGCGAGCAGCGCGTCGACGTCCTGCGGGTGCGACTGGAGCATGTAGCGGACGGCCAGGTAGCCCCAGTTGTAGATCCGGGTGGAGTCCGCGTTGTCGTAGGTGGTGTCGAACAGGGTGCTCAGCGCGTAGGTGCCCTTGCCGGCCTGGGCGACCGCGTCGTCGTAGTGGGCGCCGCGGTAGCTGTAGGAGACGTACTCGGCGAGGCCCTCGACCCACCAGATGGTCGGGGTGGTCATGCCGGCCTCGAAGTCGCCGTACATGTCGTAGCGGCCGTCGAGGTAGTGGGTGTACTCGTGGTTGAGGTTCCAGATCTGGAACTGGGGGCGCAGCCAGGAGGCCTCGTGGGCGATGAAGCGGGCCTGGTTGCCGACCGTGGCCGGGTTGCCCTCCTCGTACATGCCGCCGTTGTCGACCTCGATCTTGTACATCTCCCAGGCGTACAGGCTGTAGTTGTAGTAGTCGTCGAAGACGACGACCTCGAGGTTGGTGTTGTTGTCGTTCGGAACCGGGCCGTTGTCCTTGACCACCTTGTGGAAGAACGCGTCCTGGTTGACCAGGCTGGTGCAGGTGTCGGCGAGCTGCTGCGCGGTCATGTCCTGGGCGCGGATGCGCAGGTTGGCGTTGCAGGTGTGGTCGACGGTGAGCACCAGCGGCACGAGCTTGGCCGGGACGTCACAGGTGCCGTAGTAGGAGCAGTTGCCGGCGTCCTTCTTCTCCGTGAACCAGAGCAGGTTCATGGTGAGCGGACCGGTGTTGCCGACCAGCGGGTAGCGGTTGATCAGGTCCTTGACGATCGGCCGGCCCTGGGCGCGCAGCGCGTCGTTGGCGACCAGGTTGCCGAGCTGGATGCCGATCTTGGTGACGGTGTCGCCGCCGTTGAGCTGGCCGCTGTTGCGGGTGACGAAGGACGACACGGTGGTCGCGAAGGCCGGGTCGGCCTGGAGGGCGGAGACGAACTCCGGCAGGTCGAAGCCGCGCTCGATGATGGTCTCGGTGTTGGCCACGGCGGTGGCCATCGTGGCGGGCCAGCTGCCGGTGTAGTCGTTCAGCAGCCGCTTGACGACGCCGGTGTAGCGGGCGTTCTCCTGGGCGCTGTCGATCAGGGTGACGGCCTCGGCGAGGGTGGCACCGTTGGCGTCGGTGGCGTCCTTGCTGTGCGGGGCGGCGTAGAAGGCGTCCAGCGCACCGCGGATGGCGGTCTGGAGGCCGGTGCCGTACGGGCCGACGACGTCCTTGTTGTACCACTGCACGTAGTAGCCAGCCCGCAGGAAGAGCACCAGCTGCCCGGCGGAGGTGGAGTTGTCGCCGGGGTAGGTGGCGGCGGTGTCGCGCAGGGCGTTGGCGACGGTGACCATCTGGGCCTCGTTGAAGGCACCCTTGGCGTCGTTGCCGGTCAGCGTGAACAGGGTGTTGACGCAGTCGAGACCGGCCCCCTTGACCTGCTGGACCAGCGCGGCACCGGACTTGCCGGTGAAGGCGGAGACGTCGCAGGCGGCGGCGGTGAGCGCCCGTGCCGACCTGGCGGCGCCGACGGTGCTGCCCGCCGTCGGGGCGGTGGCCTTGGCCTGCGGGTCCGAGACCAGCGGACGGGCGTCCTTGGGGGTGTCGGGGGACTTGGGCACCGGGATCGTGCGCGGTGCGGCGGTCTGGCCGGCCGAGGTGGCGGGCTGACCGGCCGGGGCGGCCGCGGGGGCGGCGGCCTGCGCCGCGGGTGCGAACAGGCCGAGCGAGAGGAGGAGGGCGGTGCCGAGCGCAGGGAGTCTGCGCGCGCCGTCCTTCGCTATCGAGGAGGGACGCATCTGTGGGGGCCTCCGGGGCCGTTGAGGGTGGGGGTGGCCGCGCTGCGTGGGGCGCACGGGCCTTGCTGTGTGACATGTAAAATGGCACAACGGCGAACACGGAGGGAAGCCCCGGGAACGGATTGCCGGTCTACGAGACCGAAACGTTGCCGGAGGGGCGCCGGTGCGGCGGAGTGACGGGCCGCCGGGGTGACGGGGCGTACGGGCCGGGCAGGTCGGCCGGGCCGGGCGGGCGGGGCGAGTCGGCTGGGCCGGACGGGTGGTCAGCGGCGGTCATTGTGCCCGACGGGACGTGCGGGAATAAGCAGGAGCCCATGCTTCGTTCTTGCAACTGATACGCAATAGTGTTGTCCCGGCACGATCACCACCGTTCAACCCGCCGAAAGGGGCCGTGTCCTGATGGGCACCTACACGCTTCCCGACCTGCCGTACGACTACTCCGCGCTGGAGCGGGCGATGTCGGCCGAGATCCTGGAGCTGCACCACTCCAAGCACCACGCCGCGTACGTCAAGGGCGCCAACGACACCCTGGACCAGCTGGCCGAGGCCCGCGACAAGGAGCAGTTCGGCGGCCTGGTCGGCCTGCAGAAGACCTTCGCGTTCCACCTGTCGGGCCACGTGCTGCACTCGCTGTTCTGGCAGAACCTCTCGCCCGAGGGCGGCGACCGCCCCGAGGGCGAGCTGGCCGACGCCATCACCGAGCACTTCGGCAGCTTCGACGCCTTCAAGAAGCAGCTCACCACCGCCACCACCGGCGTGCAGGGCTCCGGCTGGGGCATCCTGTCCTGGGAGCCGCTCGGTCAGCGCCTGATCGTCGAGCAGGTCTACGACCACCACGGCAACGTCGGCCAGGGCACCACCCCGCTGCTGGCCTTCGACGCCTGGGAGCACGCCTACTACCTGCAGTACCGCAACGTCCGCCCGGACTACGTCACCCGCCTGTGGGACGTCGTCAACTGGCAGGACGTCTCGGACCGCTTCGCGGCCGTCAAGAGCGCCTGACCCGGTTCGGGTGACGGAGGGCCCCGGACCGGTCGGGCGGTCCGGGGCCCTCCCCTTGCGCCCCAAGGGACGTCCCGCGCGGGCGGGTTGACGCCGGGCGCGGCCGACGCCCCGGCGGACCGGTGATTGCACCGTTCCGCTCGCTCGATTCAACCCGGCGTTCGCCCGCGGGCCGCATACGGTCCGTATGCTCGGGCCACTGTCGGTGACCGGCGGTCGACGGCCGCCCGGCCCGTCCGCTCGTGTCCTGAGCGAAAGGCCGTGCGATGGCCCCGCGTCTCTCCCTCGTCGTCCCGATCTACAACGTCGAGCGCTACCTCGGGGAGTGCCTGGACTCGATCGCGGCCCAGACGTTCGAGGACTTCGAGTGCGTCCTGGTCGACGACGGCTCGACCGACGACGGCCCCGTCATCGCCGAGGAGTACACCGAGCGGGACGGGCGCTTCCGACTGGTCCGGCAGCGGAACCAGGGCCTCGGCGCCGCCCGCAACACCGGCTGGCGCCACCTCACCCCCGGCACCGAGTACCTGGCCTTCGTCGACAGCGACGACGTCGTGCCGCCGCACGCCTACCAGCTGATGATCAGCACCCTCGACGGGACCGGCTCCGACTTCGCCGCCGGCAACGCCCTGCGGTTGCGCACCTCCGGCCTCAGCCCCTCGCACGCCCACCGCCGCCCGTTCCACGAGACCCGGCTGCGCACCCACATCGGCGAGACCCCCGCCCTCGTCACCGACCGCACCGCCTGGAACAAGGTCTACCGGCGCTCCTTCTTCGACGGCGCCGGCCTGACGTACCCCGAGGGCATCCTGTACGAGGACGCCCCGGTCAGCGTGCCCCACCACTTCCTCGCCGCACGCGTCGACGTGCTCGCCGACCCGGTCTACCACTGGCGGGTGCGCGAGGACGGCGACCTCTCCATCACCCAGAAGAAGACCGACCCGCGCGGTGTCGTCGACCGGGTCCGCTCGATGGAACTCGTCCGCGAATGGCTGCTCGCCCGTCCCGAACCCGCCTTCGCCGAGCACCTGCGCGCCTACGACCGCAACTGCCTGGTCGAGGAGATCCCGATGTTCTTCTGGACCGTCCCGGACGGCGACCGCGCCTACCGCGCCGCCTACCAGCAGCACGTCGCCCGGCTCCTCCAGGCCATCGGCCCCGAGGCCCAGGCCGGCCTCAGCCCCCAGCTCCGCCTCAAGTACCGGCTCACCCAGGCCGACTCCATGCCCGCCTTCGTCGCCGTCCAACGCGCCCACCGCCTCGCCCGCCGCACCCGCCAGGCCCTCCGCCGCTGAGCCGGGGGGCGCGGGGCGGACGGTTCCGCGGGTACGGCGGCTCAGCGGACGGGACCGGCGCGGTCGGCGCTGTGCAGGAGGACGGGCAGGGCGGCGGCCAACCGGTCGTACTGGTCGTGCGGGTCACGCTGGTCCTGCCGGGCGGCGAACGGCAGCCGCAGGCGGCTGCGGAAGCCGTCGACGGCGGAGAAGGCGGGCCCGGGCACCACCAGCACCCCGGCCCGGCGGGCCAGTTGGGCGGTGGCCTCGGCGTCGGTGCCGGGGAGCTCGACCCACAACGCGGAGCCGCCGGCCGGCCGCTCCCAACGCCAGTGCGGCGCCTGCGCGGTGAGCAGCCGCTCGGCCGCGGTGAGGCGCTCGCGCAGCTGCGCGCGGCGCCGGGCCCGCGCCTCCGGCAGCCCCTGGAGCAGCCGCACCGCGAGCAGTTGCTCCACCACCGGGCAGGAGAGGTCGACGGACTTGCGGAGCTCGGCCAGGCGGTGGATGACCGGGCGGGAGGCGCGGATCCAGCCCAGCCGGAGGCCGCCCCAGTAGAGCTTGGAGAGGGTGCCGATGGTCGCGGTCGTGCCGTCCGGCAGCTGTGCGGCGAGCGGGGGCGGCGCGCCGTCCTCGGACAGGGACAGCTCCGCGTACGCGTTGTCCTCGACGGTGTACAGGCCGCGCTCGGCCAGGACGGCGGCCCAGGCCCGTCGGGCCGGCCCGCTCATGGCGCGCCCGGTCGGGTTGTGCACGGCCGGCTGGAGGTACACCAGGCGCGGGCGGATCCGGCCGGTCAGCCGGGCCAGGGCGGCGGGCCCGTCGTCGTGCACGTCGGTGGCGCGGGCCGCGCCGGAGCGGGAGCCGTACGCGGGCAGCGGCACCAGGCGTGCGCCCCGGGCGCGCAGCGCCTCCAGGGCGCCCCGGTAGGTCGGGTCCTCGACGACCACGGTGTCGCCCGGCTCGACCAGCCCCTGGGTGATCAGCCAGAGCGCCTGCTGGGACCCGGCCGTGACCAGGATCTGCTCCGGCGAGGTCGGCAGGCCGGCCGCGCGGTACTGCTCGGCCAGCAGCTCGCGCAGCCGCGGCAGCCCGTACGGGAGGTAGCCGTCACCGGCGAGCGCGGCGGCGAGGTCCCGGCCGGACAGCGAGTCGAGGGCGTCCGCCACGGCGGGCAGGCCCTCCAGCGCCCCGCTGGAGAGGTCGACGACGCCGTCCCGGGTGCCGAAACTGGCGAGCCGCCCCTCGCCGACGGGCTCGCCGACCGCCCCCGAGGCGCGCAGCCGCGAGCCGCTGCCGTGCCGGCTCTCCAGCCGCCCCTCCGCCTCCAGCAGCCCGTACGCGGAGGTGACGGTGGAGCGGCTGACCCCGAGGGCCGAGGCCAGCGCCCGCTGCGAGGGCAGCGCGGTGCCGGGGGCCACGTCACCGCGCTCGGCCAGCTCGCGCAGCGCGTCCGCGAGCAGCCGCGGCAGGGCCCCCGGACCGTCGGCGGCCCAGCCGGTGAGCAGGCGCGACAGGCGGGTGGCGGGGATCCGGTCCATGCCGTCCATGATGCCCCGGTGGCCCCGGCCGCCGTCCGGCCCGGTGACCGGGGCCGACGGCAGGCCACTTGCCCGCAAGTGGTCTTTGCCGCCGTCCCGGCCCCGCCGGATGATCGGGGCACCGTCCGTTCAAAGGAGCAGGGACATGGCGACCGTCGTACTGGTCGGGACACTGGACACCAAGGGCGCGGAGTACGCGTGGCTCGCCGAGCGGCTGCGGGAGGACGGCTGCGAGGTGGTCATGGTCGACGCCGGCGTGCTGCCGCCGCCCCCCGGCACGCCCGCCGCCGACCTCGGCCCGGAGGAGGTCGCCCGGGCCGCCGGGCACGACCTGGCGGCGCTGCGCTCCGCGGGCGACCGCGGGGCGGCCGTGACGGCGATGGCTCAGGGCGCCGAGCGGCTGGTCGGCGAGCTGTACCGGTCGGGCCGGCTGCACGCCGTCCTGGCGGTGGCGGGCAGCGGCGGGTCGTCCATCGCGGCCCGCGCGATGCAGGCGCTGCCGGTCGGCGTGCCCAAGCTGCTGGTGTCCACCATGGCGGGCGGGGACGTGGCACCGTACGTGGGCAGCAGCGACGTCACCCTGATGTACAGCGTGGTGGACGTCGCGGGCATCAACTCGGTGTCCTCGCTGATCCTCGGGAACGCGGCGGCGGCCGCCGCGGGCATGGCCGTCCGGCACGAGCGGGTGCTGGCCGCCCCGCGTCCGCACGGCCGCCCGCTGGTCGGCGCCAGCATGTTCGGCGTGACCACGCCCGCGGTCGACGTCGCCCGCGAGCGCCTGGACGAACTCGGCTACGAGGTCCTGGTGTTCCACGCCACCGGAGCCGACGGCCGGGCGCTGGAGAAGCTGGTCGCGGGCGGCTTCCTGGCCGGCGTCCTGGACCTGACCACCACCGAACTCGCGGACGAACTGGTCGGCGGCGTGCTCAGCGCCGGGCCCGACCGGCTGACCGCGGCCGGACGGGCCGGCATCCCCCAGGTGGTCGCGCCGGGCGCGCTGGACATGGTCAACTTCGGCCCCCGGGAGACCGTTCCGGAGCGCTTCGCCGAGCGCCGGCTGCTGGTCCACAACCCCACCGTGACCCTGATGCGCACCACCGCCGAGGAGATGTCCGCCGTCGGCGCCGACCTCGGGCACAAGCTCAACGCGGCGCGCGGCCCGGTGACGGTGCTCTGGCCGCTCGGCGGGGTGTCCGCCGTGGACGCGCCGGGCGGGCCGTTCCACGACCCGGCCGCCGACCGGGCCGGCCTGGCGGCGCTGCGCTCGGCGCTGGCCGGCGGCCCGGTCGAACTGCGCGAGGTGGACGCCCACCTGAACGATCCGGCCTTCGCCGTCGCGGCCGCCGACCGGCTGCACCAGCTGATCACCGCGCACGCCTGACCGTTGCCGTTACCCCCCACCGAACGACACCCGCCGAACGAGGAGCCCACCCGTGAACCGCACCGAAGCCCTGGCCCGCCTGACCGCCCAGATCACCGCCGGGAAGCCGGTCATCGGAGCCGGCGCCGGCACCGGCCTGTCCGCCAAGTGCGCGGAGGCCGGCGGCGTCGACCTGCTGATCATCTACAACTCGGGCCGCTACCGGATGGCCGGCCGCGGCTCGCTGGCGGGCCTGATGCCGTACGGCGACGCCAACGCCATCGTGCTGGAGATGGCGGGGGAGGTCCTGCCGGTGGTCCGCGAGGTGCCGGTGCTCGCCGGGGTGTGCGGCACCGACCCGTTCCGGATCATGGGCAACTTCCTGGACCAGCTGAAGGCCGTCGGCTTCACCGGGGTGCAGAACTTCCCCACGGTCGGACTGATCGACGGCACGTTCCGGGCGAACCTGGAGGAGACCGGGATGGGCTTCGGCCTGGAGGTCGACATGATCCGCCAGGCCCACGAGCGCGAACTGCTCACCGCCCCCTACGTGTTCGACCCGGAGCAGGCCGCCGACATGGCCCGGGCCGGCGCCGACGTGCTCGTCCCGCACGTCGGGCTCACCACCAAGGGCTCCATCGGCGCGGCCACCGCGCTCACCCTCGACCAGGCGGCGGCCGCCGTACAGGAGATGCACGACGCCGCGAAGCGGGTCAACCCGGAGATCATCGTGCTCTGCCACGGCGGCCCGATCGCCGAACCCGAGGACGCCCGCTACGTGCTGGAGCACACCACCGGGATCGCCGGGTTCTTCGGCGCCTCCTCGATGGAACGGCTGCCCACCGAACGCGCCATCACGGAGCAGGCCCGCGCGTTCAAGTCCCTGCCGCTCGGCTGAGACCGACGGGCGGTGGCCGGACGGCGGCGTACCCGGGAACGGGAGCGCCGCCGTCCCGCCCTCCCGGCGGCGGGAGATCCCGGCGACAGGAAATCCCGGCGCCGGCGCGGTCCGCGTCCCGACGGACGACCGGTCGGTCGAGGACCTCGCCCAGGACGCCCTCCGGGCCGCCGCCTGGTAGCGGCGGAGCCCCGCAAAACGGTTGGCAGGCTGCCGCCCGCCCCGGTGAGAATGGGCGGATGATCGCCGCCGCGCCCCAGGGCCCCGTCCAGCCGCCACCCGTCGTCACCGAGCTCGCGGCCGGACGGCCGGTACGGGCCGTCTGGGAGAACGAACTCGGCGGACTGACCTTCCAGCTCGGCCACGGCGACACCCGGCAGTTCGTGAAGTGGACGCCGGCCGGCAGCGGCAGTGGCAGCGGCAGCGGCACCGGCATCGGCATCGACCTCGCGGCGGAGGCGGTCCGCCTGCGTTGGGCGGCGAGGTTCGCCGTGGTGCCACCGGTCATCGGCGAGGGCGCCGACGAAACCGGATCCTGGCTCGTCACCCAGGGCCTGCCCGGCCGGTCGGCCGTGGACGAGCACTGGAAGCGCGACCCCGCCACCGCCGTCCGCGCCATCGGCGCCGGCCTGCGGGCGCTCCACGACGCACTGCCCGTCGCGGACTGCCCCTTCGACTGGTCCGCCGAAACACGCCTGTCGAACGCCCGGGCCAAGGCGGAAGCGGGCCGCACCGACCCGGCCGACTGGCCGGAGGAACTGCGCCACCACGGCACCGTCGAACGCGCCCTGGCCACCCTCGCCGACATCCCCCCGATCGACCACCTCGTCGTCTGCCACGGCGATGCCTGCGCCCCCAACACCCTGATCGGCGACGACGGCACCCACACCGGCCACGTCGACCTCGGCACCCTCGGCCTCGCCGACCGCTGGGCCGACCTCGCCATCGCCACCTGGAGCACCCAGTGGAACTACGGCCCGGGCTGGGAGCAGCCGCTGCTCGACGCCTACGGCATCGCCCCGGACCCGGAGCGGACTGCCTACTACCGGCTGCTGTGGGAACTGACGGACTGAGCCCCGCATCGGCCAGGAGGTAGCCGCTGCGATTCTCGACCAACCGGGGCCTGGCGAGTTCCCCTGCCGCATCCGTGCATGAGCGATAGATGGTGGCCGTCCTCTCGGAGTGGCCGGACATGGTCGAGTTCCGGCTCACTGCCGTCCAAGCGGACGCGCTCAAGGGGCACCAGCTGCTCCGGAACCCAGAGCCGAGGAGGCGCGCAGGGGTGTGCCCGGGAGCGGGTGCGGTCCTACCGCAAGGGCCACCCGTTCGCCGGGTCGTCGAGCCAGGCGGTGTGCCCCTCGGGCGTGACGGTCAAGCCGAACCGGTCCGGCCCGGGGCGGTCGTTGTCGAGCCACCAGCGGTGAGCGGCCTCGACCTCCTCCCAGAGCCGGCGCCGGCCGTGCTGCCACACCGTGTAGCGCTCGGTGTTCTCGCGGCCGTCCCAGTCGACGGCCGCCCAGGAGCCGCCGTCGGTCGTTGCCACCCAGAGGCGGGTCACCACGCCTTCGACCTCGGGTCCGTGGTGCCAGGCGTACCAGAGGTCGCCGAGGCGGTGGCCGAGGGCGAACTGGGTCTCGAAGGCGGAATCCGCGACGGCCCACGGGTCGAGGGCGGTCGTGGACTCGGTGGGCACGTGCTCGTCCAGGGCGACGTCCCGGAAGAGCCGGAGGTCGAGACGCTGGGTACGCATCAGCATGAAGGCGCTGTCAGGGGAGTAACGGCCGTTGGCGGTCCCGTCGTCGCCGACGGTGAGGCGGAGCAGTCCGCCGTGACTCCAGTCGTCGCACCACGGGGTGAGGATGACTCCGCCAGGCCGACTCTGGCGGATCCAAGCGTACGGAACCCGCCGTACCGAGCACGTGGCCACCACACGGTCGAATGGCGCTTGGACGCCCCATCCGAGACCTCCGTCACCCCGGACCACGGTGGGGGCGTAGCCGGTGGCCTTGAGGTTGGAACGAGCGAGTTCGGCGAGGACGGGATCGATCTCGATCGTGGTCACGTTGGCGTCACCCAGCCGGTGGGACAGGAGAGCTGCGTTGAACCCGGTGCCCGTGCCGATTTCGAGGATCCTCATCCCCGGTTCGACGTCCAGGAGTTCGAGCATCCGGAAGACGATCGACGGGGCGGAAGCCGAGGAGGACGGAAGGGCGTCGGACGGGTCCTTCACCTCCTGCCCATCGTTGATCTGCGTCACGACCGGCTCGTCCGCGTAGGCGGCGGCCAACCACCGGTCGGGCTCGCGTCCACGGTCGCACGGTGTGAGGGAGCCGCCGTCGGGCCCCAGCCAAATGTGGTCAGGGAGAAAACGGTGGCGCGGGGTCGCTTCGGCCGCCTTGCGCCACTCCGGGGCCACGTCGTGGCCGAGCTGGCGGGAAACAGCCTGCAGCAGGCCGGTCGTTCCGGCCTGCCGCAGACTCTTCTGGCTGGTGGTCACTTCTTGTCGTTGTCCTTGCCGTGCTTGCTGGTGGACTTTCCCGACTGGTGATCCTGGTTCTGCGGCGTCGTGTTGAAGTCCTTCTTGCCGGCGTGCTTGCCCTGACCGCCGTCGTTGGCGCCGCTGCCGCCGCCGGAGCTTCCGCCCTTGCCGAGGCCCCATCCCATGGGAGTCTCCTACCTGGTCGTGATGGTCGTCGTGGAGTCGCGGCCGGTCGGCCCGCTCACCGGCATGTCCGGCCCGGGGCCGGGAGGCGCCGGCGGCCTCGGGGGTTTGGGCTGCGGGGTGGTCATGTGTCCGCTCCTGTCGTTCGCCGCGTCCGTGTGTCATGGCCGTTCTGGGACTGCCGAGTTCGATCCGGTGCGCCCTCGTCCGCACTGTCGGCCGCGCATCCAGAATCGCGTCACCGAATGCAGTCGGCGATATCCAGACGGTAATCTCACGGTGGAATGGATCGATTGACGAGGGGTTCGCCTCATGGGCACTGCGCTCGAACCGATCAGGCTGGCCGACCTCGCCTGGCAGAACGAGCAGGTGCGGTGCGCGCTGCGGGACCGCGATGTCGCCGCGCTGTTCCGCTATGTGCAGCACCACAGCGGCGCGAGTCAGGCCCGGTTGGCGGTTCAGGTGGGTATGACGCAAGGCCGGGTGAACGAGATCCTCAACGGCCGTCGGCTGGTGACGAAGCTGAACGTCTTCGAGCGGATCGCCGACGGGCTCAACCTTCCCGACGATGCGCGGCGGCTACTCGGGCTGGCACCACGGTCGACCTGCCGACGGACGTCCGGATCCGCCTTTGATCTGGCGGCGTTTCCCGAGATCGTCCGTGTGTACGGCGACCAGGAATCGGCCTCCGCCGAGATCCAGTGTGCGGCGGGATCGGCAGCCGAACTGGACGTCCTGGCCGTGCGTGGCCTTGGTCTCCTCGCCCTGCGCGATTCCCTGTTGCGTCAGCACCTGCGCCGCGATGGCGGCCCCGCCCCCCGTCTGCGGGTGCTGCTCCTCGATCCGGAGTCGCCGGCCGCTGAGTGCCGGGCCGCCGAGATCGGAGAGTCCACGGCTTCGCTGGCCGGAGGTATCCGACTGGCGGAGGCCCGGCTCCGGGAGCTGTCCGACTACGGACAGGTCGAGGTCTACCGGTACCGCACGATGCCTGTGTGGCGGATCATCCGGCTGGACCGCACCCTGTTCGTCGGAGCCTTCGACGCGGATTGGGAAGGGCACGAGTCGGCAACCTATAAGGTGCTGCCCACTCCGCACGGCCCCTTGTACCGGGGCTGGTGTCGGCAGTTCGATGCCATGGTGGACAGTGCCGAGCGTGTGATCTGAGGGAAGGCAGAGGGATGGCGATCGAAGCGGAGCTCAAGGCGATCGTGCGGGACCCGGAGGGCGTGCTCAAGCAGCTGGAGGAGCGGTACGGTTCCGGCCGGGCCGAGGTCTACCGGGACACGTACTATGACGCGCCGGACGGCAGTCTGATGGGCGCTGACCGGGAGCTGCGGATCCGTACCGTGCACAGCCAGGACGACACGCGCACCGTGCTGACGTACAAGGACGCTCGGGTGGACGAGGCGTCCGGGTCGAAGCCGGAGGCCGAGACCAGGGTCGCGGATGCCGACGCGATGCACGAGATCGTCCGAGGCCTCGGCTTCACCCCGCGAATCGCGTTCGAGAAGCGGTGCCGCAACTACAGCTTCCAGCAGGACGGGTGGCCTGTGCTGGCCACGCTCGTTCGCGTTCCGGAACTGGATGGAGCGACGTTCATCGAGGTGGAGACATCGGCTGCGACGGCGGCCGAACTCGCCCCCGCCCTCTCCCTGGTCCGTGCCGTACTCGGAGAACTCGGCATCGGCGAGGACGACTTGACCACCGAGTTGTACACCGATGCGGTTGCGGCGGCCCGGCCCGCGTAACGTCGGTCGTGGCGTGGATGAGAGGAGTCGGCAGTGACGGACGACCTGGGCTCGGTGGCGAGGTTCCTGTTCGAAGCCGGGACGCTCAAGCAGACCAAGCGCACGGGCTGGTGGATGGCCGGTGTCCGTGACCCCGAGTCGGTCGCCGAGCACTCCTGGCGGGCCGCGTTGATCGCCTCGGTCATCGCCAGGCTCGAAGGCGCCGATCCGGCGCAGGCCGCGTTCCTGGCGGTCTGGCACGACTCCCAGGAATCGCGCACCGGGGACGTCAACCACCTGGGCAAGAAGTACGCGCCGAGTGCGGATCCGGTGGCGGTGACGGCCGACCAAGTCGGGGGAATGCCGGACGTCCTGGCCTCGACCATCCGGGACCTCGTCGCGGAGTACGAGGCGAAGGAGTCGTTGGAGGCGGTCTGCGCCCGGGACGCGGACAAGCTGGAATGCCTGATCCAGGGCGTCGAGTACAAGGCGCAGGGCTACGCGAACGCGCAGCGGTGGATCGACAACAGCCGCGGCCGGCTCACCACGAAGACCGCGAACGACCTCGCCGATGCCGTCCTGGCGACCGATTCCCTCGACTGGCTGCGGGCCGCTCTCGGCGAGAAGCCGATGTGACGCGGTCGGCGGCGGGCTCCCTCCGGCCAGATCGCCCCGACCGGTACGCCTTGCCGGAGCGGAGGCTCATGGCTCACGCGGCCTTCTGCCGCGCGACCTCGCGGGTGCGCTCCCGGAGTCGGCGTACCGTGCCGTTGGCGGCGTGGGTCGGGAGGGCGGTGTTCAGGGCGCGGAAGTGTTCGTCGCCGCGGACGGAGCTGAGCGTGACGTAGTCGTCCAGGAAGGTGTCCCAGGTGGCGCAGGCGGCTTCGACGTGGCCGAGTTCCATCTGCCGACGGGCGAGCAGGCCGTTGCCGTGCACGCGGCCCTGCTTCTCGTTGGCCGGGCGGGCCCGGTTGGAGAGCTGGAGTTCCTTGATCGCCCCCGGGAGGTCGCCGAGTTCGTACAGCACGTGCGAGACGTGGAAGTGGTACGCGCTCTGGTCGTAGCCGCCGATGGAGTCGTTGCGGCCGTCGGCCTGGGCCAGCGCCGTCTCGGTCTCGGCGAGGCGTGCGAAGGCCTGGCGCCGGTCCTTCACCATGGCGGCGCCGTGCGCCTGTTGGCCGGTGAGGAAGGCCCGCAGGCGGGGGCCGGAGGCCGGAGCGGCCTCGGCGGCCGAGTCGGCGAGTTCGAGGGCTTTTGGACCGTAGCCGAGGTTGGACGCCTGGAGTGCCATGCCGCGCAGGGTGCGGCAGTACGTCACGTGGTCCTGGGCCTCCCGCGCGAGCCTGAGGGCCTGGACGTAGTACTTCTGGCCGAGGCCGTGGGCGGTCTCGTACATCGCCATCCAGCCGGTGAGGTAGGTGAGATCGGCGGCGGCCGACAGCAGGTCGGCCTTCACCTGGGTCGTGCCGGACGCCTGGAGCCAGGGCCCGACCGAGTTGACCAGGAACGCCGCAGCCATCGGGCGGGCGTGGGCGGCACCGAGCTCGTCGAGGATTCCGGCGATCCGGTCGGTCACCGTCCGTACGGTCTGGACCTCGCCGTCGCCGACACGCACGGTTCGGCCCGCGGCGGCACGGGTGATCCGCTCGGGGCTCTCGTCGAACTCCGGCAGTGTCAGGGTCAGCGAGTAGAGACCGGCGGTCAGGACGCCACGGCGTGAGGGATCCATGTCGGACCTGCCGATCGACATCAGATCGGACAGCACGCCTTTGCTGTGTTCGTTCCCGTCGCCGGAACCGAAGCCGGTCTCCTCGGGCGTCACCGGGCGCCTGAGCCGACGTGAGAAGACCTCCCGGACGACCTCCTGCACCTCGGCCCGGGGGATCGTGCCGGAGAGCCAGTAGGAGATGGCGGACTTGTCGTAGGTCAGCCGGAGCCCGGCCTCGCAGCCGACCCGGTTCACGGCCCGGGCGAGCTGGTCATTGCCCCACTGTGCTTGCTTCATGAGAGCGGCGAGCTTGGTGTTCGGTGTACGCGGTCGACTGGTCATCGCGGTCCCGTCCTCTGGTCAACCGGGTCAACGGCCGCACCAGCATCTCTGGTTCTCCTCTCCGGTGTACCCGCATTGACTCGTCGTCAGCCTTTCGGACGACGGATGCAGTGTGAGGAGGCGGCGCTTTCCGACGGGCGACTGGCTGCGGGCTGCTCCCAGGTGAAGGGCTGATATGACGCGGTCAGCGGCGGGCTCCCTCCGGCCAGATCACCTCGACCAGCACGCCGTGTCGCCGGGCGAGGGCGACGACATCCGCCGTCCCGCCCTGGCCGCGAGCCGGCAGGCCGTCCCAGACGGCGAGAAGCTTGTCGACGTGGTGTACGAGGAGTTCGCCTCCGGCCAGGTGCGCGGGTTCGTCGGATTCGACGTGGCCGGTGCGGTGAACGGCGGCGGCGCTGTCGAACAGCCGGTCGTAGACGGGGTGGTGCCACTCCGGTAGCCCGTCCCGGTACTCGTCGGCCGGGACGATGACCTCCAGCCGCCCGCCCCGCTTGAGTGCGATCTCCGCCAGCCACGAATCCGGCCCGTCCGCGATGCAGGACACGACGGTGAGGTTGGCGGACTCCCTCTTCGGGAGGGCGTCTTCGAGTAGTTGTCGGACCTGTGTCTCCGCCTTGGCTGTCAGCCCTCGGTGGCCCGTGATCCCGATTCGCATGTAATTCCCTTCCTAGAGGTAGACGCCGTGAAGTCGTTCATCGAACTCCCGCACGGCCTTGGGCGGTGAGGAGGTGTTGAACCTCCGCCGAAGTTCGCGGCTCCGCTCGACGATTCGCCCGGAACGGTACGTGAGGCCGGTCTTCAGGGCTTCCGTCGCGAGCGCAAATGTCGCCTCGATCTGTCCTTCGGCAAGCTGGCCTGCTGCGAGGTCCAGCATCAGGAGCGCACGCTGCTTCGCATGACCGGTGGCGAGAACAGGGCCAGTGCTGTCTGAGACCCACTTGGAGAGCCCGAGGTTGGCGCCACATGTCACCCTGAAGCTGGCAACCTTGGCCTCATCGAAGGTGAATACCCACGGCCAAGGGGGCTGCTCTCCATGGGTGTTGGACTCGAGCGAGGCTCGGCTGCGTGTCAATGCGCGGTCGCAGCTCCGCTGATCACCTGCGGCTGCGTGTCCGAGAGCCTCCACTGACGACAGCCATGCGTCGGCAATTGCGGGGGAGTCGGTCTCAAGGAAGCCACGGGCTCGCTTTACGAGGCCGAGCGCCATGACCCCATTGCCGGCGTGTGCCTCGAATTGAGCGAGGCTCCCCGTCTGGTAGGCGGCAAGGAGCGGATTCGCTCCTGACCGAGCGGCCTTGATCGCTGCCCCGTAGAACGAGCGTGCTGACCCGTTGTCTCCGGTGTCCCATGCCAGCCAGGCAGCCAGGCTCGCCGCCTCGCTCGCGATGGCGGCGAGCCTGATCCGATGGGCATGGGTCGGTGCTGCACTGATGAGCCCTTGGATCAGCCGCAGATGTGAACGGACGGCATCGGCAAGTTCCCGGGAAGGAGTCGATCCGTCCAATCGACGGTAGGACGTCGTGACAAGCCGAAGTGAGGAGGCCTGGTGATCGGCCTCGTCGACACAGCTGGCGGCGACGGCCAGCGCGGGTGATACGGCGACTGCTGCGGCCGCTCCCAGGAATTGACGTCTCTCCACACTCTCAGTTCCGATTCGTGCCAGGGTCGGGACTTCGGCGAGACCGAGGAGCGCCACTGGGATGCCCAGGTGTTGCGACACCTTCAGCAGCACATCCATGGCGTAGGGGCTGACGCCGCGCTTCTCCAGCCGGGAGATAGCTGATTGCGACAGTCCGCATACTTGGCCTAACTGGGCCTGCGTCATGCGCTGGTGGGTTCGAGCCAGCTCGATGATCCTGCCGTAGTTCCTTGCCTGTGATGCTTCCCGGATCGCTTCCGATTTCCAGTTCAAGGGTCCACCCAACGCTACGAGCAATGCCATACCGACTGAAGCGGCTTGATGCGGCGCTCGCATATCCATATGCGAGCGCCGCATGATCGATGGTCTCACGGGCGTGACGAGTTGTTCACTAGCGGTGAGAAATCGGCTGTGCGTCGGCGTCTCGGCGACTGCCGAGGCGCCGACGAGTAGGCCTTCGTCGGCAGTTGCGGCGCCCAGTTGGCTTGGAGAGTGCACATGCTGGTTAGTCCATTGAGCAACGCCCGGTTTCCGGTTCCGTTGGAGTGGGAGGAACCGCCGGGGGCCGGCGCCGTGCCGGCGGCGCGGCGGTTGGTGGTGGCGATCGTGCGGGAGTGGGGGGTGCCGCTCTCGGATGATGCGCTTCAGGAGCTGGAGTTGTGCGCGAGTGAGGTGATCGCGAATGCACTGGTGCACACGAGGGAGCGGTGTGTCGTCACCGTCTGTTGGTACGGCGGGCGGGTGCGGGTGGAGGTGGCTGACCGGGGTGCGGAGCTGTCGGGCCGGGAGTGCGCGGAGGGGGCCACGAGCGGGCGTGGCCTGCTGCTGGTGGAGGCGCTCGCGGATGTGTGGGGGTGGCACCCGGTGGAGACGGGCAAGGTGGTGTGGTTCGAGTACCCCGAGAGTCGAGAAGCGCCGTGCCCCACGCGGGGGTGGGGCACGGCGCTCGGTCTGCGAGACCTGGGTCAGGCGAAGAAGGTGTCCAGGATCTGCTGGGCCGCCAGCCCTGCCGGGAGGGTGCCGGCGCGGACCTGGGCTTCCAACTCGGGGGTAAGGCGCCGTACTTCGGGGTTCTCGTGGAGGCGGGCGTAGAGCTGGTCGTGGACCATGGACCAGGTCCACTCGACCTGCTGGTCGCGGCGCTTCGCCGCCAGCGCGCCCGTGGCGTCCAGCACCTTGCGGTGCTGCTGCAGCCGCTCCCACAGGACGTCCAGGCCCGCGCCGTTGAGGCCGCTGCAGGTGAGCACCGGCGGCGTCCAGGCGGCGTCCGGGGCCTGCAACAGGCGTAGCGCGCCCGCGAGTTCGCGGGCCGCCGCCTTGGCGTCGCGTTCGTGCGGGCCGTCGGCCTTGTTGACGGCGATGACGTCCGCGAGTTCCAACACACCCTTCTTGATGCCCTGGAGCTGGTCGCCGGTCCGCGCCAGGCTGAGCAGCAGGAAGGTGTCGACCATCCCGGCCACCGTCGTCTCGGACTGGCCGACGCCGACCGTCTCGATGAGGACGACGTCGTACCCCGCCGCCTCCATCACCACCATCGACTCACGGGTGGCCTTGGCGACCCCGCCGAGGGTGCCGGACGTGGGGGAGGGCCGGACGAAGGCGGCAGGGTCGACGGCGAGGCGCTCCATCCGGGTCTTGTCGCCCAGGATGGAGCCGCCCGTCCGGCTGGAGGTCGGGTCGACGGCGAGCACCGCGACCCGGTGGCCCTGGCCGGTCAGCATGGTGCCGAAGGCGTCGATGAAGGTCGACTTGCCGACGCCGGGAACGCCCGTGATGCCCACCCGGACCGCGCCGCCCGCGTGCGGCAGCAGCCGTTGGAGCAGCTGCTGCGCGAGTGCGCGGTGGTCGGGTCGGGAGGACTCGACGAGGGTGACGGCGCGCGCGATCCAGGCGCGCGAGCCGTCGAGTACGCCCGTCACATAGCTGTCGAGGTCGATCGTCCGCGGAGGCATGCGTTCAGGCAATCACAGCTCGTGGCCGAGGTCGGCCGCCAGGGACTTGAGCAGGTCGTACGCCGCGTCCGGGATGACCGTCCCCGGGGGGAAGACCGCCGCGGCGCCGGCCTCGTACAGGGCGTCGAAGTCCTGCGGCGGGATGACTCCGCCGACCACGATGGTGATGTCCTCCCGGCCCGCCGCGGCGAGTTCGGCGCGCAGCGCGGGCACCAGCGTGAGGTGTCCGGCGGCGAGCGAGGACACGCCGACGATGTGCACGTCGGCCTCGACGGCCTGGCGGGCGACCTCGGCCGGGGTCTGGAAGAGCGGGCCGACGTCCACCGTGAAGCCGAGGTCGGCGAAGGCGGTGGCGATCACCTTCTGGCCTCGGTCGTGGCCGTCCTGGCCCATCTTGGCGACCAGGATGCGCGGACGGCGGCCCTCGGCCTGCTCGAACCGCTCGACCAGGTCGCGGGTGCGCTGGAGGGAGGCCGACGGGCCCGCTTCGTCTCGGTACACACCGGAGATGGTACGGATCTGGCCGGAGTGGCGGCCGTAGACCTTCTCCAGGGCGTCGGAGATCTCGCCGACGGTGGCCTTGGCCCGGGCCGCGTTGACGGCCAGGTGCAGCAGGTTGCCGTCCAGTGAGCCGCCGCGCTGCGGGCCGGCCTCGGCGGCGGCCGTCAGCGCGCGCAGCGCGTCCTGGCACGCGGCCTCGTCGCGTTCGGCGCGCAGTCGGCGCAGCTTCTCGACCTGCCGTGCCCGCACCGAGGAGTTGTCGACCTTGAGCACGTCGATCTGCTCGTCGTTCTCCACCCGGTACTTGTTGACGCCGATCACCGGCTGGCGGCCGGAGTCGATCCGCGCCTGGGTGCGGGCGGCGGCCTCCTCGACGCGCAGCTTGGGGATGCCCGCGTCGATGGCCTTGGCCATGCCGCCGGCCGCCTCGACCTCCTGGATGTGCTCCCAGGCCCTCGACGCGAGGTCGTGGGTCAGCTTCTCGACGTAGGCGGAGCCGCCCCACGGGTCGATCACCCGGCAGGTGCCCGACTCCTGCTGGAGCAGCAGCTGGGTGTTGCGGGCGATCCGGGCGGAGAAGTCGGTGGGCAGGGCGAGGGCCTCGTCCAGGGCGTTGGTGTGCAGCGACTGGGTGTGGCCCTGGGTCGCGGCCATCGCCTCCACGCAGGTGCGGGTGACGTTGTTGAACACGTCCTGGGCGGTGAGCGACCAGCCCGAGGTCTGCGAATGGGTGCGCAGCGACAGGGACTTGGGGTTCTTGGGGTCGAACTGCTTGACCAGCTTGGCCCAGAGCAGCCGGGCCGCGCGCAGCTTGGCGACCTCCATGAAGAAGTTCATGCCGATCGCCCAGAAGAACGACAGCCGCGGTGCGAAGGCGTCCACGTCCAGGCCCACGTCCAGGCCCGCGCGCAGGTACTCCACCCCGTCGGCCAGGGTGTAGGCCAGCTCCAGGTCGGCCGTCGCACCGGCCTCCTGGATGTGGTAGCCGGAGATGGAGATCGAGTTGTACCGGGGCATCTTCTGCGAGGTGTACGCGAAGATGTCCGAGATGATCCGCATCGACGGCTGCGGCGGGTAGATGTAGGTGTTGCGGACCATGAACTCCTTGAGGATGTCGTTCTGGATGGTCCCGGCGAGCTTCTCCGGCGGTACGCCCTGCTCCTCGGCCGCGACGATGTACAGCGCGAGGACGGGCAGCACGGCGCCGTTCATGGTCATCGACACGGACATCTTGTCCAGCGGGATGCCGTCGAAGAGTTGGCGCATGTCGTAGATCGAGTCGATCGCCACGCCCGCCATGCCGACGTCGCCGGTGACCCGCGGGTGGTCGCTGTCGTAGCCGCGGTGGGTCGGCAGGTCGAAGGCGACGGACAGGCCCTTCTGGCCGGCCGCGAGGTTGCGGCGGTAGAAGGCGTTGGACTCCTCGGCGGTGGAGAAGCCCGCGTACTGGCGGACGGTCCAGGGCTGGTTGACGTACATGGTCGGGTACGGCCCGCGCAGGTACGGGGCGATGCCCGGGTAGGTCTCCAGGAAGTCCAGCCCGGCGAGGTCGGCCCCGGTGTACAGCGGCTTGACGCCGATGCCCTCGGGGGTGTCCCAGAGCAGCTCGTCGACGTCCTTGCCGGTGGACTGGCGCCAGGCGGCCCGCCACTGCTCGTCGGTGACGCCAGGGCCGCCCGTGAGGCTGCCGCCGGCGCCGTCCAGCCCGATTCCGGTGAAGTCGGGGATCATCGAGCGGCTCCGATCTGGTCCAGCAGGGAGGTCAGGACGGCGACCGCGTCGCCCCCCGCGAAGATGAACTCGTCCACGCCGTCGGGTACTTCGGCGGGTCGCCCGGCGAGCAGCACCCGTTCGGCGCCGGCCGCCTTCAGGGCGCCGGCGACCGGGGCGGCGTGCTCGGCGTACAGCGCGTCGCTGGAGCAGAGGCAGGCGACGGTCGCGCCGGAGGCCCGGAAGGCCTCGGCGAAGGCCGCCGGGTCGACGGACTCGGCCGAGACCGTCGCGATGCCGCCCGCCTGGAACAGGTTGGCGGCGAAGGTGGTGCGCGCGGTGTGCGCGGAGGCGGTGCCGATCGAGGCGAGGAAGAGGTTCGGGCGGGCGCCGTGCGCGGCGGCGTGGGCGTCCGAGCGGTCCCGCAGCGCCTCGTAGGCCTCGGCGCGGCGCACCCGCGGCAGCCCGCCGCCGGGTGCGGCCGGGGCCGGTTCGCGGACCAGCGGCTGCTCGTCCAGGTGCGGGAACTCGCTGACGCCGGTGACGGGTTCGCGCCGCTTGGCGAGCCGTACCGAGCGCTCGGCCCAGGTCGCGGCGATCCGCTCGCCGACCAGGCCGGACTCCAGGGCGGCCTGCTGTCCGCCGGCCCGCTCGATCTCCTGGAACCAGGCCCAGGCTGCCCGGGCCAGCTCCTCGCTCAGCTGCTCGACGTACCAGGAGCCGCCGGCCGGGTCGATCACCCGGGCCAGGTGGGACTCCTCCAGCAGGATCGCCTGGGTGTTGCGGGCGATCCGGCGGGCGAAGGCGTCCGGCAGGCCGAGTGCGCTGTCGAAGGGCAGCACGGTGACGGCGTCCGCGCCGCCGACCCCGGCGGCCAGGCAGGCGATCGTGGTGCGCAGCATGTTCACCCACGGGTCGCGGGCGGTCATCATCACCCGGGAGGTGACGGCGTGCTGGCGCTGCGCCGAGGCGGCCGCACCGGCCCCCGAGACCTCGGCGACCCGGGCCCAGAGGCGGCGCGCGGCACGGAACTTGGCGATGGTGAGGAACTGGTCGCCGTCGGCGGCGTAGCGGAACTCCAGCTGGCCGAGCGCGTCGTCGACCGGGAGGCCGGCGGCGGTCAGCGCGCGCAGGTAGGCGACGCCGGTGGCCAGCGAGCAGCCCAGCTCCTGGGCGGGGGAGGCGCCCGCCTCGTGGTACGGCAGGGCGTCCACCGTGAGCGCCCGCAGGCCCGGGTACCCGGCGGCGCAGCGGGCGGCCAGCGCGGTGGCCTCGGCGAGCAGTGCCCCGGTGCGGTCGGTCCGGCCGGTGCGGGCCTGGAGGCCGAGCGGGTCGGCGCCGAGGTTGCCGGCGGCGGCACCGGGGGAGACCTCGCGCTCCTCGTACAGGTTGAACAACTGCTCGGCGGCGTCGGTGAATTCGGCGCCGGCGTCGAGCGCCACGGCGGCCAGGTCCAGGTACACGCCGGTGAGCGCCTCGGGCAGGGCGTCCACCGGGAGGCCCGCGCCGCCCAGCTCCAGCCAGAGCGAGCTCACGCCGTGCTCCAGGTCGGCCAGGACGGCCTCGTTGGCGCGCCGGCGGTCCGGGTCGGCGTGCCGCTGGCGGACGTCCCAGCCGGCCACGGCGGAGCCCTGCGGCCGGCCGCCGCGCACGAACGGCGGGAAGCCCGGGTAGCCCGGGTCGGCGTCGGTGTCCTCGGCGGTGTACAGGGGGCGTGCGCTCAGCCCGTCCTGGAGCCGGGTGGTGAGCGCCTGCTCGGCGGCGGGACCGTCCTCGGGCTGGGCACCGGACTTGCGCAGCACGCCCTGGACGAGCTGCTGCCACTGCTCTCGGTGCGCGGCCGGGAACTCGGCAGCGAGGGGGAGCCCTTCGGGCGGGACCTTCATGTGCGCAGGTTAGCGCCCGTGCGCGGGGCTGCAGGAGAGGAATCTCATGTGACCTTTCCCTCGGTTCGGCCGCTCGCGAGCACTCTCCGGGGCGGGGGGTGCCATGGCGTGCGGGGACGGCTGGCACCCGCGGCCGATAGGGGTGTCGGCAGGGGGTCGGAGGTCAGGGGGTCGGAGGTGCCGGGTGGGGTCGTCCGGGGTGTCCGCGGAGGCGGGCGGCGCGGTCGTCCGAGCGCGTCGTCCGGGGGGCGTCCGGGCCGTCGTCGGTGATCCGACCGGCGGTCGCCGGGTGGTGGGAGGTGTCCGCGGTGTCCGGAGGTGTCCGAGGTCAACGCCGATGGCACGGAACGCGATCGATGTCCTGTCATGCTGTCAAAACGTCATGATCAGGGGGATTGCGGAACCCGGCCCCTCATCTATTAAGTTACTTCGAAGAAGGTGGGCGGGGCAGCACCCCCCCGTTGCTCGTCCTGCCCGCCTTCGTCGTCCCCAGGCACCGGCCGAGCCGTCCCCCCGCTCCGCCCGGACCGTCCCGAGATTCCCCCGAAGGAGAGCGACCGCCATGGGAAAGCGCCGCAAGCCCAGCCCCCCGAGCCGGGCCCGCATGGCGGTCCTCACCACGGCCATGGCGGCCGGCGGCGCGGTCCTCGCCTCCGGTACCGCCCACGCCGAGCCGACCCCGAACCTCGCCACCGTCAAGGAGCAGGTCGACCAGCTCAACGAGGACGCCGAGCAGGCGATCGAGAAGTACAACGGCTTCCAGGCGAAGCAGCAGAAGCTCCAGGGCGAGGCCAACCAGATCCAGGAGAAGGTCGTCCGGGGCCAGGAGGCGATGAACGAGCTGCGGACCCGGCTCGGCGCGGTCGCCGCCGACCAGTACCGCACCAACGGCATCGACCCGTCGGTCCAGCTGATGCTCGACTCCGACCCGGCCGCCTACCTGGAGCGTGCCTCGGTGCAGAACCAGGTCTCCGACTCCCAGGCGAGTCTGCTCAAGCAGGCCCAGGACGAGCAGCGCAAGCTCGACCAGGACCGCGCCGAGGCCACCGCCACCCTGGCCGCGCTCGACTCGGTGGGCACGCAGCTGGCGGAGCAGAAGAAGGACATCCAGACCAAGCTGGCCCAGGCCCAGGGGATGCTGAACAAGCTCAGCGCCGAGGACCGCGCCAAGATCAACGCCCAGCAGAACGCGGAGAAGGCCAAGGCCGAGGCCCAGCAGGCCGCCGCCGCCGCGGCCAAGGACCGCGCCTCCCGCTCCAGCGACCGCCCGGACATGAACGCCCCGGTGCCGTCGGCCAGCGGCCGGGCCGGTGCCATCATCGCGTTCGCCCAGGCCCAGCTCGGCAAGCCCTACGGCTGGGGCAAGACCGGCCCCGCGACCTTCGACTGCTCCGGCCTCACCAGCCAGGCCTACCGCGCGGCGGGCGTCACCATCTCCCGGACGTCCGAGGAGCAGTGGAAGGACGGCCCGCACGTCGACCGTGCCAACCTCCAGCCCGGTGACCTGGTGTTCTTCTACGACGACCTGCACCACGTCGGCCTGTACATCGGCGACGGCAAGATGATCCACGCCCCGTACACGGGCAAGAACATCGAGGTCCTGCCGATCTCCGTGATGCCCTACAAGGGCGCCGTCCGCCCGGCCTGACCGCGTCCGATCGCGCGCCGCGACGGCCTGCTCCCGCTTCGGCGGGGGCGGGCCGTCGTCGTCCGTGCGGGTCGTTGTCGTGTGCCCGGGGCGGCCGGGCCGGGCCGGTCAGAGCGCGGCGAGCCGCCGCAACACGTGCGCCGGGTCGGTGAGGCCGCAGGCCCGGCGCACGGCGGCGTCGTGGGCGGCGGCGAGGGCGTCCAGCCGGGTCAGCCGGGTGCGGCCCTGGCGGGAGAGGTGGGCGGTGATCCGGCGGCGGTCCTGGTCGTCCTGGCGCCGGTAGACCCAGCCGGAGTCGGCCAGCGAGTCCACCAGCCGGCTCAGGCTCGCCTGCGGGATCAGCAGGGCCTGGGCCAGCTCGCCCATCGCGTGCCCCCGGTCGTCCGCGAGGACGCGCAGCAGTCGCCACTGGTCGACGGTGCAGTCCTCCTCGGCGAGGGCGGCGGCGAGGCCGCCGGAGAGCCTGCGGTGGGCCAGCGTGACCAGCTCGACCAGCAGCGGCTCCGGGGCGGCCGGGGGTCGCGCCGCGGCGCCGACGGTCTGCTCGGCGGCCGGGGCGGCGGTCCGGGCGGCGGGATCGCCGGGACGGCCGTCGACCCCCGGTGCGGCACCAGCTGCGGTCATCGGACCCTCCCGTTCCGGCCTTCCCCGATATCGGCGGTACGACGATACTCGCACCGTGAGCATCGAGGTGAGGGTGATCGATCCGCTCGATGCGCTGCACTCGGCTCGGGACGGGGCGGCGTTCCGGGTGGGCCTCGTCGTGCCGCAGTCCGGCCCGCTCGGGCTCACCGGCCCGTCCGCGCTGGACGGCGCGCTGCTCGCCGCGCACGAGGTCAACGCGGGCGGCGGGGTCCTCGGCCGCCCGCTGGAGCTGGTGCTGGTGGATGGTGGCGGCGCGCCGGGCCCGGTCGCCGGGGAGGTGCGGCGCCTGCTGGACGCCGGGGCGCTGGACGCGCTCGCCGGGTGCCACACCAGCGATGTGCACCGGGCGGTCGAGACCGTTGCCGCGGGCCGTCTCGCGTACGTCTTCACCCCGCCGCACGAGGGCGGCTCCCGGCTGCCCGGAGTGCTCTGCACCGGCATCGACCCGTCCCGCCAATTCGGCCCGGCGATCCAGGAGTTGACGGATCGTCACGGGATCGGCCGGTGGGCGCTGATCGGCAACGACTACATCTGGCCGCGCTCCGTCCACCGGGCCGCCGAGGGACTCGCGGCGCGGGCCGGCGCCCGGGTGGTGCTGGAGCGGCGGGTCCCCTTCGGGGCGGTCGAGGAGGCGCTCGACCCGCTGCTGGACGCGCTGCGTTCGGCCCGCGCGGACGCCCTGCTGCTCAGTCTGATCGGGCGCGACCTGGTGCAGTTCAACCGGGCGCTGCGGCGCAGCGGGCTGGACCGCGGGCTGGTGCGGCTCTCCGGCTCCCTGGAGGAGAACGGCCTGCTCGCGCTCGGCGGCGACGACACCGGGACGCTGTACGCGGCGATGCCCTCCTTCGCGACGCTGGCCGAGGAGCGCCGGCAGAGCCTCGCCGAGCGGCACCGGGCCCTGTGCGGTCCGTGGGCGCCGGTCCTGGACGCCTACGCGGTGGGCCTGTACGAGGGCCTGCGGCTGCTCGCCGACCTGGCGGCCCGTCGGGCCCTGGCCCCGGACGGCCTGCTGGCGGCCGCGGGCCGGCTGCTGCACGGCGAGGCCGCGGGCCTGGCGCCGATCCACCTGGCCCGGGCCGAGGGCCTCGGCTTCGCCGTCCTGCCCCGGTAGGTCAAGCCGGCTCCGGGTGCTCCGTTCTCGTCAGGTGGAATGTCGGAACGAAACCCTTCCATCTGGAAATAGTTCCCTCTACAGTCTCCCCACACCCCCTCAGGGTCGTCACGGAGAGAGAGCACCATGGCCGACACACCCGCACCCCAGGGCATCGAGAGCTACGGCTACCAGCAGGAACTGCGCCGTTCGCTCGGCTTCACCGACCTGCTCGTCTACGGGCTGGTGTTCATGGTGCCGATCGCACCGTTCGGCATCTTCGGCGGCGTCTTCCAGGGCTCCGGCGGCATGGTGGCCCTGGCCTACGTCCTCGGCATGGTGGCGATGATGTTCACCGCCCTGTCGTACGCCCAGATGTCCCGGGCCTTCCCGATGGCCGGCTCGGTCTACACCTACGCGGGCCGCGGCATCGCCGCCCCGGTCGGCTTCCTGTCCGGCTGGATGATCCTGCTCGACTACGTGCTGGTGCCCGGGCTGCTGTACCTGATCGCCGGTGTCGCGATGAACTCGCTGGTGCCGTCGATCCCGGTCTGGCTCTGGCTGATCGGCTTCGTACTGCTCAACACCGTGGTCAACTACCTGGGCATCGAGACCACCAACCGGGTCAACAAGGCGATGCTGATCGGCGAACTCGTCGTGCTGGCCCTGTTCGTGGTGGTCGGCGTGATCGCGCTGGCCAACGGCAAGGGCCGGGGCTTCGACTTCACGCCGCTGTACAACGGGCACACCTTCTCGTGGAGCCTGGCCTTCGGGGCGGTCTCGATCGCGGTGCTCAGCTTCCTGGGCTTCGACGGCATCTCCACCCTCTCGGAGGAGAACCGGGACTCCGCCAAGGCCATCGGCCGGTCCATGGTCGCCGCGCTGCTGCTCGCGGGCACACTGTTCATCGTGCAGACCTGGGTCGCCTCGCTGCTGGTCGCCGACCCCGACGCGCTGATCCGGGACGGCGACCCGAACGGCACCGCCTTCTACGACGCGGCCCGCACCGCCGCCGGCGGCTGGCTCGCCACGCTGACCGCCGCCTCCACCGCCGTGGCCTGGGGCTTCGCCAACTCGCTGGTCGCCCAGGCGGCCACCTCCCGGCTGCTGTACGCGATGGCCCGCGACCGCCAGCTGCCCGCCTTCCTGGCCCGGATCCACCCCACCCGCCGGGTGCCGGTCAACGCGACCCTGCTGACCGCCGGGATCTCGCTGGTGCTCGGCCTCTACACGGCCTCGCGTGAGGACGGCATCACCCTGCTGAGCACCCTGGTCAACTTCGGTGCGCTGTCCACCTTCCTGGTCCTGCACGTCGCCGTGGTCGTCCACTACCTGGTCCGCAAGCGCAGCAAGGACTACTGGCGGCACCTGATCGCCCCGGCGCTCGGCTTCGCGATCCTCGCGTACGTGGTGGTCAACGCCAACATCGCCGCCCAGCGGCTCGGGTTCGTCTGGCTGCTCGTCGGCGGGATCGTGCTCGCCGGGCTGGTGGCGACCGGGCGCAGGCCCCGGCTGGCCGTCGCCGAGACCGAGGCCGATGCTGAGGCCGCCGCCACCGGTGCCACGGCCGGGAACGCCACCACCACGAACACCACTGCCACGACCACCACTGCCGCGAACAGCACCGCCATGAACAGCACCCCCGCCGAGGAGAAGCAGTGAGCCTGCCCGAGACCGTCCGGCTGTCCCCGACCCCGGAGGACTACGCCTACACCTTCGGCGGCCGCGCCCCGCTGGTCACCGTCCAGCCGGGCACCGTCGTCGAGTTGACCACCGAGGACTGCTTCGGCGGCAAGGTGCGCGGCACCGGGGACCTGCCCAGCCAGGTGTGCGTCTTCCCCTACCTCAACCCGGTCACCGGCCCGATCGCGGTGGCGGGCGCCGAGCCCGGGGACGTCCTCGCGGTGCACTTCGCGGAGATCACCCCGGCCCGGGAGTACGGCGTCTCCAGCACCTTCCCGCACTTCGGCGCGCTGACCGCGACCCACACCACCGCGATGCTGCACGCGCCGCTGGAGGAGCGGGTCTGGGTCTACGAGCTGGACGCCAAGGCGGGCGTCTGCCGGTTCCGGGCCCGCAACAGCGGGTTCACGGTGGACCTGCCGCTCGACCCGATGCACGGCACGGTCGGCGTCGCCCCGGCGGCCGGCGAGGTGCTGGCCTCGATCACCCCGGGCGCGCACGGCGGCAACCTGGACACCCCCGAGATGCGGGCCGGCACCACCGCCTACTTCCGGGTCAACGTCGAGGGCGGCCTGCTCGCCATCGGTGACGGCCACGCCCGCCAGGGCGAGGGCGAGGTGTGCGGCACGGCGGTGGAGGCGGCGATGCGCACCACCGTGATCGTCGACCTGGTCAAGGGCGGCGGCCCGGCCTGGCCCCGGCTGGAGAACGACGACTTCCTGATCAGCACCGGCTCCGCCCGTCCGCTGGAGGACGCGTTCCGGATCAGCCAGCACGACCTGGTCGGCTGGACCGGCGAACTGCTCGGCCTGGACCAGCTGGACGCCTACCAGCTGGTCAGCCAGGCCGGGCTGGCCCCGGCGGCGAACGTCTGCGACACCAACTACACGATGGTCGCCAAGCTGCCGAAGACCCTGCTCGGCCGGGCCCGCGCCTACGACGGGCTGCACGACCGGCTGCGCCGGACGGCGGAGGCGTACCTGCGGCACCGGTGACGACGAGGCACCGGTGACAACGCCGGTCCGGCCGCGCGGGTTCAGGCGCGCGGGTCAAGGACACGGCAAATCCCACGAACCCCCACCCCCCACCCCCACCCGGGGCCCGTCGGTACCCCCACGCCGACGGGCCCACGGGGGCGTGTCCGGGGACGGATCCGAGCGCGAGGACTACCCGGCCTCCCGGGACCTCGCGTGTTCGAGGGCGGCGAGCAGGGCCGAGGCCTCCGCCCCGCTGATCCGGTCGACGAAGTGGAGCAGCGCGCCCGCCCGGTCGGGGGTGGTCTCCAGCGCCCGGTGCATCAGCCGGGCGGTGTACTCCTCGCGGGTGCAGCTCGGCCGGTACACCCAGGCGCGGCCGACCTTGTCGCGGCGCAGCCAGCCCTTGGTGTGCAGGATGTCCGCGACCGTGGTGACGGTGGTGTACGCGACGGCCCGGTCCCGCTGGAGGTCGTCGACCACCTCGCGCACCGTGGCGGGCCGGTCCCAGGACCAGAACCGGTCCATGATCTCGGCCTCCAGGTCCCCGAACCCCCGCAGCACCGCCCTCTACTCCCTCTGCTCCCTCGCCGGACCGGACGCCGACGCCCTTGGCCCGCCGGATCGCGGCCCATGGTACGGCGAGCGCCGGGCGCCCGCCCCCGGGTGAAGGGGACGGACGCCCGGCGCGTAACGGTCGGTGCCCGGGTGGTGCCCAAGCGGTGTCAGCCGGTGGTCGGTACGTGTGCAAGACGTGTCCGAGGCCGACGGGGCCGTCAGGACAGCCGCCGCCCGAGCGGGATGCGGGAGCGGGTGAGCAGCGCCGCGAGCAGCCCCGCGACCACCGGCAGCACCAGCACGATCAGCAGCAGCTCGCCCCAGGGCGCGGTGATCAGCGCCGGCTTGGCCCCGAACCCGCTGGCCCGGGACTTCAGCAGCCCCACCGCCGGCACGAACCCGTTGACCGCCCCGAGCAGCGCGCCCAGCAGGGCGATCAGGGTGCACTGGAGTCCCGCCATGCTCCGCCGGATCCGCGGCGGCGCGCCGACCGCGGCCAGGGTGGCCTGGTCCTGCCGGGAGTCGGCGGCCGCCAGGCCGGTGGCGATCCCGGCCGCGCCGAGCACGACCAGCGCGGCGAAGCCGGTGAGCGCCAGGCTGAGCGCGTCGCCCGTGGGCTGGTAGCCGCGCTCCACCTCCAGCGTGGCGAAGCGGTCCAGCCGGACGGCGGCCGCCGCGGCGCGCTGCTGGGCCTTGCGGTCGGGCGGCGTGGCGGGCAGCCAGACCGAGCCGGACGGCCGGGACGTGAGCCCGAGCGCGGGCAGCGCGGAGGGCAGCGCCAGGCCCTGGGCGAAGTCGGCGGCGGCCGGGTTGTCGACCAGCACCGCGTCGACCGGGACCTCCTGGACGTCCGGCTTGGGCACCTCGCCGGGCTGCAGCGGAGCGCCGCCCCCGCCGCGCAGGACCATCACGGCCTTGCCGTCGGCGCCCACCAGGGACCGGTCGAAGACCAGCAACTTCCCTGCGGCCAAAGCCTGTTCGGCGGCCGGGTCGTGGACGGCGAACAGGTTGTGCAGCACGGTGACGTCACCGGCGGCGATGTGCGGCGGCGAGCCCAGGCCGCGGCGCTCCGGCGGGCCCTGGAGCTGGACGACGCTGGAGCAGTTGTCGCAGAAGCGGTACTCCACCTGGCCGAGGTCGCCGCGCGGGCCGAGCCCGGACAGCTGCTTCTCCAGCTCGGCCCGCTCCTCGGTGAGCCGGGGCCCGTCGACGTACGTCATCAACTGGACGGCGCCGTACGGGGCCTGCGGCCGGTAGTCGCGCCGGTCCTCGGCGTCGGTGCTGGTGGAGTAGACGCCGATGGCGACGGCGCCGGCCACCGCGGCCATCACCGCGGCCACCGCCGGAGCGGTGCGCGAGCGGTGCCGGGCGGCGTCGCGCAGCGCCAGCCGGGGGCCGAGCGGCAGCCGCCCGGCGGCCCGGCCGATCAGGGCGACCAGCATCGGGGTGCACAGCAGCAGGCCGATCTCGGCGGTCACCGAGCCGCCGAGCACGGTGAGCGTACGGGTGTCGTAGCCGCCCGCGCCCGGCTGGTCGCGCTTCACGGCGCCCGCGCCGTACATCGCGAGCACGGCGCCGAGGACGAGCAGTCCCAGGCCGGCGAAGGTGACCAGCCGGCTGGGGGCGCGGACGGTGTCCCGGCCGGTCAGCCCGGCGGTGACGCTGCGCCGGGCGGCCTGCAGCGCGGGCAGCGCGGCGGCGAGCAGCGCGGTGAACAGGCCGATCCCGGCGATCGCGAGGAGGTCCAGCGGCGGCACGGCGAAGTGGCCGAAGCGTACGCCGCCGAACTGCTCGATCCGCGGCCGCAGCAGGGCGACCACCGCGGTGCCGAGCACCACGCCGACCACCGCCCCGGTCACGCCGAGGACGACGCCGCCGCCGAGCACCACCGCGCCGACGTGGGCCCGGCTCCCGCCGGCCGCGCCGAGCAGGGCGAGCTGGCGGCGGGAGCGGCGGGCGCCGACCGCGAAGGCGGGCCCGGCGAGCAGCGCGATCTCCAGCAGCGCCATGCCGCTGACGACGGCGACGACCATCTTGGTGTTGTTGGCGGCCGTCGGGTCGTGGTAGCGGTACGCGTCGCGGTAGTAGGGGACGGCCTGCTCGGGCGGCGGGGCGATCGCCACCGAGCGCGCGGTCAGGGTGTAGCCGTGGGCGTTGAACCGCTGGACGGCGGCCCAGTCGAGGGAGGCCCCGGACGGCAGCCGGACCAGCCAGCCGGACCGGGTGGCCGAGGGCTTCTCCGCGACGGGCCCGCCGGCCGCCAGCGCGGTGTTCAGCGGCTCGATCAACTCGCCGGGCCGGGCGACGAGTTCGACCCGTCCCAGCTCGCTCGGGTGCTCCACCACACCGGTGATGGTGTAGGTGGTGCGCTCCAGGCCCTGGAGGGTGGTGGTGGCGCCGGTCTTGAGCCCGGAGCGGTCCAGGAAGGCCCGGGTGACGGCGACTTCGTGCGGGGCGCTCGGGGCGCGGCCCTCGACCAGGTCGAGCCGGCCGCGCCAGATCGGGTCGCCGAGGTCGGCCTCGGTGGTGAGGGTGCGGACCAGGCCCTCGGGCGAGTCCGCGCCGGCCTCCGGCCCGGGCCGGGCCGGGGTGAGCGCGCTGCCGGGCGGCAGCAGCGCGGCGACCAGGGCGGCCGGGTCGGTGCTCGCGCCCTTCTCCTGCTCGGCCGTCGGCTTGTCGCCGGGGCGGGCCGGGACGGTGAAGGCGCCGTCCTCGGCGATCGGGGCCTGCTCGACCGGTGTGCCCGGGGCGAGCGAGGTGACCAGGGCGTCCGCGCCGCCCACCACCCGCTCGACCCGTTCGGCCGGGGTCAGCTGCCCGCTGCGGTGGACCACGTCGGCGCCGGTGACGCCGAGCACGGGCAGTGCGATCATGGCGGCGATCAGCGCGCTGCGGCCCTTGGCGCGCAGCGCGTCGCGGCGGGCGATGCGCAGGGCGACCCGCCAGGCTCCGAGCCTCACTGCGCCACCTCGCCGACCGCACCGGAGGGGTGCACCGCGGCGAGGCGGGCGGAGGAGCGGCGGCCGGGGGCCTCCGAGGCGACCGCGCCGTCCCGCAGGTGGACCACCCGGTCCGCCCAACTGGCGTGGGCCGCCTCATGGGTGACCATCATCGCGGCGGCGCCGACGTCGCAGCGGGCGCGCAGCACGGCGAGCACCGCCTCGCCGGTGGCCGAGTCGAGGGCGCCGGTCGGCTCGTCGGCGAGCACCAGCCGGCGCTCGCCGATCAGGGCGCGGGCGATGGCCACGCGCTGCTGCTGGCCGCCGGACATGTCGTCGGGGAAGCGGTCGGCGAGCTCGCCGATGCCCAGCTCCTCCAGTGCGGCCAGCGCCTCCCGGCGGGCCCGGCGGCCCGGGACGCCGTCGAGTTCGCGCGGCAGCGAGATGTTCTCGGCGGCGGTCAGGGCCGGGATCAGGTTGTAGTCCTGGAACACGTACCCGATCGAGCGCCGCCGGAGGTCGGCGAGCCGGCCGCGGCCGAGGCCGCCGAGGGCGACCCCCTCCACCAGCACCTCGCCGTCGCTGGGCTGGTCCAGCCCGCCGGCCAGGGTCAGCAGGGTGGACTTCCCGGAGCCGGACGGGCCCATGACGGCGACGAACTCGCCCGGGTGGACGGTCAGGTCGATGCCGCGCAGGGCGTGCACCTCGGCGGCGCCCCGCCCGTGCACGCGGGTGACGTTGGCCAGGCGCAGGACGGGTGCGGGCCGGTTCGGATCGGTGTGGGACACACTTCCCCCTCGTGAGCTGCTCAACTGCATATGTCGGTGAACTATATATGTCGGAGGACGTGACGCAAGGCGGGTCGGTTCCCGGGCGGCGGTGATCGGATTCGGTCAAACTTCTACAAAGCTGTCGAGGAAGAGCGGGAAACCCCTGCCCCGGTCGTTCGGAGGCGGTCTATGCTCGGGACGGCTCACGGCTCCGGAGGCGCCCGAGACCCCCGATGCGCCGACGCGCCGTCACGTCGTCCGGGGCCGACCGCACGGCCGGCCCCCGCGCCCTGCGCGCCTCCCCGCCGACCACCGTGGCGATGGCCATCATCGAGGTCGCCCGGCCTGCCGGGAGCACCGACCGCGTGCCACCGTCCGTCCCCCTCCTCCCGTGAAGGAGGTGCCGTCGTGCACACCCTGACCACCGTCGACTTCCTGGTACGGCTCGCCACCGGCGTCGCCTGCGGCGCGCTGATCGGCGTCGAACGCCAGTGGCGGGCCCGGATGGCCGGCCTGCGCACCAACGCCCTGGTCGCCGCCGGCGCCACCCTGTTCGTGCTCTACAGCGAGGCCGTCGGCGACGCCGGCAGCCCCACCCGGGTCGCCTCCTACGTCGTCTCCGGCATCGGCTTCCTCGGCGGCGGCGTCATCCTGCGCGACGGCGCCGGCGTACGCGGCCTCAACACCGCCGCCACACTCTGGTGTTCGGCCGCCGTCGGGGTGCTGGCCGCCTCCGGCAAACTGCGGTTCGCCGTCCTCGGCACACTCGCCGTGCTCGTCGTCCACCTGGTCCTGCGCCCGGCCGGCCGACTCCTCGACCGGGCCCCACAGGCCGGCAGCGACCCCGACTCCACCACCCGCGCCACCGTCCACCTGGAGTGCGACCGCAAGTCCGAGACCCACATCCGGGCCCTGCTGCTCCAGGCCCTCGCCGGCTCCGGGCTCTCCCCGACCGGCCTGCGCGCCCGCCGCACCGACAACGGCGACGCCACCAGCCTGCGGGCCACCGTCGCGATCACCGGGCAGGTCGCCCCGGCGCTCGAACAGGTCGTCACCCGCCTGTCGTTGGAGCCCGGCGTACGCGACCTGCACTGGCACCTGGAGGACGAGCCGGAGGACCCCGGCAACCCGGCGCTCGCCTGACAGGCGGCGCGGACGTACCGTCACCACCCGGACCGCGTCGCCGGACCGTGTCACCGGACCGCGTCACCCGGACCGGGTCACCCGAACCCCCGCCCGAACCGACTGGAGGCAGGATGCCGACCCCCGATCCCGAGCACGGGCCGCTGGTGCCGATGCTGCTGGTGCTGACCGTGGTCACCGGAGTGGTGGACGCGGTCAGCTACCTCGAACTCGGCCACGTCTTCGTCGCCAACATGACCGGCAACGTGGTGTTCCTCGGCTTCGCCCTGGCCGGCGCGGCCAACCTCTCCGCCACCGCCTCGCTGGCCGCCCTCGCCGCCTTCCTGCTCGGCGCCCTGGCCGGCGGCCACCTCGCCCGCCGCCTGCCCGGCCACCGCGGGCACCTGCTGGCCGCCGCCGTCGCCGTCCAGTCGGCGCTGGTCGCGGCGGCCACCGTGCTGGCGGCCGTGGCCGGCCACACCTCCGAGCCGGCCCGCTACACCCTGATCGGGCTGCTCGGCTTCGCCATGGGCGGCCAGAACGCGGTGGTCCGCGCCCTGAAGGTCCCCGACCTCACCACCACCGTGCTGACCATGACCATCACCGCCCTTGCCGCCGACCGCACCGGCCCCCGCCGGCTGGCCTCCGCCGTCTGGATGTTCGCCGGCGCCCTCCTCGGCGCCCTCCTGGTCCTCCACGCCGACATCCCGCTGGCCCTGGCCCTGGCCCTCGCGCTGCTCCTCGCCGTCGCGGCCCTCACCCACCGCGCCGCCAGGGCCGTCCCCGCCCCCGCCTGGACCCACCCGCGCTGACCGGGCGTCCGGTGATCCGCCGCCCGCCCATGGCCGGTGCCCGGCACGGACGGTGTCGAACCCCCGCTCTCCCCAGGGGGTTTCGGGCTGCCGGCCGGTGGCCCTCGGCCCGGGCGGCCTCGACCTCCGGCGACCGGCCGGGGTGGCCGGCTCAGTCCTCGCTGCGGTGCCCGGCGCGGCCGCTCCAGAGGGGTTCGAGGCGCTCCCACTCGGTGCTCCAGGCGGCCTCCGCCCGGCGGTCGAGCGCCTGGAGGCGCAGGCGGAGGGCGAGGGCGAGCAGGGCCAGCAGGACGAGGAGGCCGCCGGCGCCGGTGCAGGCGGCGGAGACGGCGAGGGCCACCCGGTCGGCCGGGGCGACGGAGACGGTGCCGGCCGCGTCGACCCAGACGGGGATCCGGCTGCCGGTGACGGCGGAGTGCGGGGCCTGGACGGTGCCGTGGCGCGGGCTGCCGTCGGGGGCGGTCCAGTCCGCGTCGACGTCCACCTGGTTGCTGTAGCCGCCGGCGAAGCGGCTGCCGGTGGCGGTGGTGCGGTCCGGGACGCCGCTGACCACGGCGTCGACCTGCTGCAGCCGCCCGCGGTCGGCGTCGGCCCGGTGCGCGGTGGCGCGGTAGAGGAGCAGCGAGCCGCCCGCGCACAGGGCGAGGGCGAGCACCGCGCCGAGCACGGCGGACAGCCAGGCGCGGGCGCGGGAGCGGTCGAGGGGGCGGGCGAGCGGCTCGTGCCGGGCACCGAGTGCCCGCCGCAGCCGCCGGCCGGTGCGCCGCGGGAGCGACGCGGGCAGGGCCGGACGGGGAGTGCTGGACACGGTGAGGGCTCCTCAGGGGCGCGGGGACGCTGGGCGGTTACGCCCCAATGTCCACCCGGCGGCCCCCCGCGCACAAGAGTCGTGCGCGTTCGGAGGACCGCCGGTACCTACCGGTCAGGGCCGGTCGGCCCAGTGGTCGGGACGTTCGGCCCTCGGCATCCGCACCCGGTCCGGGCAGGCTGGGGTGTGGCGGCGTCCTCCCGGTGCTTGGGCGCGGCCGTGGCCCGGTCGGCCGTGGGGGCGCCGGGCCGAGGTACGGGGCAGGGGGTGGTCGTGGGGCCACCCCCTGCCTGTGCCGTGTCCGGCTCCGGCCCGTTCTCCGCCTTTTCCTCGCCGATGAACTGACGATGTCCCAGGTCGGGGCCGTATTCTGCCCAGATATACACTCGGGGTATACGCCGGGTGTATGTTTCCCCCATGAGTGTTCCTTTGACCCTTCTGGGGCTGCTGGAGCGAGAGCCGAGCCACGGCTACGACCTCAAGCGCGACTACGACGCCCTCTTCGGCCGCGGCAAGCCCCTTCCGTACGGCCAGGTCTACTCGACCCTCGGCCGGCTGGCCCGCGACGGCAAGGTGGTGGCCGGCGAGGCGGAGCCCGGCGACGGGCCCGAGCGCAAGCGGTACGTCATCACCGAGACCGGGGCGACCGAGTTCGAGACCTGGCTCCAGGAGCCGGTCGCGCCCGAGCCCAACCTCCAGTCCGTGCTGTTCACCAAGGTGGTGCTGGCCCTGATGCTGGGCCGGGACGCCGAGCACTACCTGGACACCCAGCGCGCCGCCCACCTGCGCCGGATGCGCGAGCTCACCGAACTGCGCCGCACCGGAGCCCTGGTGGACGCCCTGCTCGCCGACCACGGCCTGTTCCACCTGGAGGCCGACCTGCGCTGGATCGACCTCACCGCCGCCCGCCTGGACGCGCTCGCCGCGGAGGTGAACGCGTGACCGCCGTGATCGAGGCCCGGGACATCGCCCTCGCCTTCGGGGAGACCCCCGCCCTGCGCGGGGCCAGCCTGTCCGTCCAGGCCGGCGAGGTGCTCGCCATCATGGGCCCCAGCGGCTCCGGCAAGTCGACGCTGCTGCACTGCCTGGCCGGCATCCTGGTGCCCGACGCGGGGGAGGTGCTGTTCGACGGGCAGCGCCTGGACACCATGCCGGAGGCCCGGCGCAGCGCCCTGCGCCGGGACAGGTTCGGCTTCGTCTTCCAGTTCGGCCAGCTGGTACCGGAGTTGACGGCCGAGGAGAACGTCGCGCTGCCGCTGCTGCTGAACGGCGTGCGCCGCTCCGCCGCGCTGGCCCAGGCCCGTCCCTGGTTCGCCCGGCTCGGCCTGGACGGCATGGAGCAGCGCCGCTCCGGCGAGCTGTCGGGCGGTCAGGCGCAGCGGGTCGCGCTGGCCCGCGGCCTGGTGGCCCGGCCGCGGGTGCTGTTCGCCGACGAGCCGACCGGCGCGCTGGACTCGCTGACCGGCGAGCAGGTGATGGAGCTGATGGTCGCCTCCGCCAAGGAGCAGGGCACCACCGTCATCCTGGTCACCCACGAGGCCCGGGTCGCCGCGTACGCGGACCGCGAGGCGGTCGTCCGCGACGGCCGGGCCCGGACGCTCTCGGCCGGCGCCGGAACGGTGGCCCCGTGATCGCCTTCTCGCTCCGGCTGGCCGTCAGCGGCGGCCGGGAGGCGGTGGCCCGGCTGCTGATGATCGCGGCGGCGGTCGCGGTCGGCGTGGGGCTGCTGCTCTCGACCTTCGCCGGCGTGAGCGCGATCGACCGGGCCAACGAGCGGCAGCTCTGGATGAACACGGGCGTCAAGGGCGCGACCGCGGCCACCTCGGCGGACCCGCTCTGGTGGGGCGCCCGGATGGACTACTACCGGGGGAGGACCGTCTTCCGGGCCGATGTCGCCCCGACCGGTCCCACCTCGCCGCTGCCGCCCGGCCTGAGCCGGCTGCCCGCGCCCGGCGAGTACTACGCCTCGCCCGCGCTGGAGAAGCTGCTGCGCGACACCCCGGCCGTCGAACTGGGCGACCGCTTCCCCGGACGGCAGGTCGGCACCCTCGGCGAGGACGGGCTGCCCTCCCCGGACACCCTGGCGCTGGTCGTCGGCCGCACCGCGGACGAGGTCAAGGCCCTGCCGAGGGCCACCACCGTCACCAGCCTCGCCACCGTCCTGCCCCACGACTGCGAGTACGACTGCTACGGTGCGGGCGTGCACGGCGACGCGATGGTCCTGGTGCTCACCGTGGTCGCCGCCGCGCTGATCTTCCCGGTGCTGGTCTTCATCGGCACCGCGACCCGGCTCTCCGCCGCCACCCGGGAGCAGCGCTACGCCGCGATCCGCCTGGTGGGCGCGACGCCCGGCCAGGTGTCGGTGATCTCGGCGGTGGAGTCCACTCTGGCCGCGGTGATCGGCACGGCCCTCGGCTTCGGCCTGTTCGCCGCGCTGAAACCGGTGGTGGCCGACGTGCCGTTCACCGGCGACCGCTTCATCGCCTCCGACCTGAGCCTGACCCTGCCGCAGGCGGCCGGGGTGGTGCTGGGCGTGCCGGTGGCGGCCGCGCTCGCCGCCCGGCTCGCGCTGCGCCGGGTCACCGTCTCGCCGCTCGGGGTCTCCCGCCGGGTCACCCCGAAGCCGCCGAGCGCCTGGCGGCTGGCACCGCTGGTGGCCGGCCTCGCCGAACTCGGCTACTTCGTGGGCAACCGCCCGGAGACCACCGACGGGCAGTCCACGGCCTACCTGACCGGTTTCGTGCTGGTGATGCTCGGGCTGGTGGTCTCGGGGCCGTGGCTGACCATGGCCGCGGCCCGGGCGGTGGCCCGGCGCACCCGCCGTCCGGCCGCCCTGATCGCGATGCGCCGCCTGGCGGACGACCCGGGGGCGGGCTTCCGGTCGGTCGCCGGCGTGGTGCTGGCGCTGTTCGTGACCACCGCGACCCTGGCCATCATGAGCACCATCAACGCGAACCAGGGCATGCTCAACGGCGCCCCCGAGGTGCGCAAGGCGATCGTGGACGCCCCCTTCGGCAACCGGAACGACGCGGCCCTGCTGCCGTCGGTGCCCGATCGCGTGCTGGCCCGGGCGCGGGCCGTCCCCGGGTTCCAGGGGATCGCCCTGGTGCACGAGGACCCGGCCGGTACGGGCCAGCGGAGCGGGCGGGGCATCGTGCCCGGCCTGGTGAGCTGCGCGGACCTCGCGCAGATCCCCGTGGTCGGCCACTGCGCTCCCGGCGCCGCCGTCGCGGCCGTCGACCCCTACCAGCTGGTCGGCCTGGTGGACGCCTCCGACCGCGAGTGGCCGGCCGCACCGGTCTCCGAGGCCGAGGCGGCCGGGCTCCCGGTGCGGATGCTCTACGCGACCACCGACGGCTCCAAGGCGGCCAAGGAACAGCTGCGGACCCTGTTCATGAAGGAGTTCCCGCACTACGAGGCGAGGCTGGCCGAGGACTGGTCCTCCGCCGGGCAGAAGAAGCTCCAGGGCTGGCGGCAGCTGGCGAACGTGGTGCTGCTGACCACCCTGCCGATCGCCGGGTGCAGCCTCGCGGTGAGCGTGGTGGCCGGACTGTCCGACCGCCGGCGGCCGTTCGCGATGCTGCGGCTGACCGGCGCACCGCTGCGGCTGCTGCGCAGGGTGGTCGGACTGGAGAGCGCGCTGCCGCTGCTGGTGGTCTCGGCGCTCGCGATCGGGACGGGCTTCGCCGCGGCCGCGATGTTCCTCAAGGCGCAGAAGGACTACGACCTGGTGTCCCCGGGCCCGGCGTACTACGGGCTGACCGGTTTCGGGCTGGCCGCCTCGCTCGGGATCATCGCCTCGACGCTGCCGCTGCTGAAGCGGATCACCGGACCGGAGGCGGCCCGCAACGGCTGAGCGCCGTCAGGCGGTCGGCTGCCCCGTCACCCGTTCCAGCGGGCGACGGGGTAGCCGTGCGTTCCGGCCAGCAGCCGCGGGGACAGCCGCGGCAGCCAGCTGCCGAGCACCAGCGCGGACGGGTAGAACATCGGCTCGGGCAGCGCGTCCACCGGGACGCGCTCCCAGCCGCCGCACGCGTGCGGCTCGGTGACCACGGCCTCGGCCAGGCTCGGCGGCGCCAGCACGGCGGCGGTCAGCCGGGGCCGGCCGAGCTCGTGGTCGAGGTGGACGGCGAGCACCCGCATCTCCTCGGCGGGCAGCACGATGCCCGTCTCCTCGGCGAGTTCGCGGGCCGCGGTCCGCTCGAAGGACTCGCCGGGGTCGACCTTGCCGCCGGGCAGGCTCCAGGTCGGCGGCTCGCCGGCCGTGGTCCGGCGGCCGATCAGCACCCGGCCGTCCCCGGTGGGCACGATGACCCCGGCGCCGAGCAGCGGCGCGGTCGGCGGGACCGGCGCGGCGGGTCCGGTGGGCCCGGCGGGTCCGGTGGGCGCGGTCGGTCCGGTCGGTCCGGTCGGTCCGGACGGTGCGGTGCTCAACTCGCCATCCCCTTCGGCTGGTTACCAGTTGGAGCGGTCGTAGTCCTTGAGGAAGCAGCCGTACAGGTCCTCGCCCGCCTCGCCGCGCACGATCGGGTCGTACACCCGGGCCGCGCCGTCGACCAGGTCGAGCGGGGCGTGGAAGCCCTCGTCGGCGAGGCGCATCTTGTCCGGGTGCGGCCGCTCGTCGGTGATCCAGCCGGTGTCGACGGCGGTCATCAGGATGCCGTCGGACTCGAACATCTCCTGCGCGCTGGTGCGGGTGAGCATGTTGAGCGCGGCCTTGGCCATGTTGGTGTGCGGGTGGCCGGCGCCCTTGTAGCCGCGCGAGAAGACGCCCTCCATCGCGGAGACGTTGACCACGTACTTGCGGCGGGACGCGGAGGCGGCCATCGCCGGGCGCAGCCGGCTGATCAGGATGAACGGCGCGGTGGAGTTGCAGAGCTGGACCTCCAGCAGCTCCATCGGGCCGACCTCGCTGACGGTCTGCACCCAGCTGTTGGTGTCCGCGAGGTCGGGCACCAGGCCGCCGGCGTCGATCGCGGTGCCGGCCGCGATCCGGTCGGGCGTCGCGGAGCCGGTGACCAGGGCCAGCGAGGTGACGTCCTCGGCGGTGATCCGCTGCGTGTCGCCGCCCGCCTGGTGGGGGAGGGCGGGCAGGTCGACGCTGCCGCTGCCGAAGCGGCCGATGGTGGTGGCCTGGGGCAGCTCGCCGGCCGGCAGCGGGGCGGACTCGGCGTTGACCAGCTCGCGGTAGGACTCCGGCGGGCGGCGCACGGTCTGCGCGGCGTTGTTGATCAGGATGTCCAGCGGGCCGTCGGCGGCGACCTCGTCGGCCAGGGCCATCACCTGGGCCGGGTCGCGCAGGTCGATGCCGATGATCTTGAGGCGGTGGATCCACTCGGCGCTGTCCGGCATCGCCGTGAAGCGGCGGATCGCGTCGTTGGGGAAGCGGGTGGTGATGGTGGTGTGGGCGCCGTCGCGCAGCAGCATCAGCGCGATGTACATCCCGATCTTGGCCCGGCCGCCGGTGAGCAGCGCGCGCTTGCCGGTGAGGTCGGCGCGGGCGTCCCGGCGGGAGCGGTTCTTGACCGCGCAGTCCTGGCAGAGGTTGTGGTAGAAGGCGTCGACCTCGATGTACCGCTGCTTGCAGGTGTAGCAGGAGCGCGGGCGCTCCAGGATGCCGGCGATCTCGGTGGTGGTGACGGTGGTCAGGCCGAAGGCGCCGGCCGTCTCGTCGTCGATCCGGGTGGGCGCGCCGGTGGCGGTACGGGCGGTGACCTCGCGGTCGTTGGCGGTCTTGCGGGCCCGGGTCTCCTGGCGGCGGCGCTGCTTGAGGGTGCGGAATATGCCGCCGACGGCCTTGCGGACGGTGATCGCGTCCGGGTGGTCCACGTGCAGTTCGTCGAGCTCGGCCAGCACCTCCAGGCAGAGCCGCAGCCGCTCGGGGTCGAGGCCGGGACCGAAGTCGATCTCCTCCTCGGCGCCCTCGACCGGGTCCTGGCCGAGGTCCGTCCGCCCGGTGCCCGTCTGCTCGATGCCCGCCTGTCGGAGGTCCGTCTGGTCGATGTCCGTCTGACCGATGCTCACGCCTGCTGCCGCTTTCCCGATTCGCCACGCCCACACGCGTGAAGCCAAGCCCCTTACCGCGTGAATGCTACGGGAGCGGTCCGGACCGGGGCGAAAAGCCGACGTCGGAGGGGGTCTTTGGATGATCCTCCATGTCTACGCGCGGAGTATTGATCACGGTTTGTACGCAGCCCCAGCAATGCCCGTCGAACTGGCTTTTGCCCCCACCCTCACGGAGAATCGAACGCTGGGTGCCGGGCGCCCGAGTGCGCTCCGGCGGCATCGCCGCAACCGCACCCGAGGTGTATCCCCCCAGCCAGAGAGCCCTCCTTCATGCGCTTCCTGAACGACCTCAAGCCCTCGTACGACCTGACGTACGACGACGTCTTCATGGTCCCCAGCCGTTCCGCCGTGGGCTCCCGGCAGGGCGTCGACCTCTCCTCGAACGACGGCACCGGCACCACCATCCCGCTGGTCGTGGCCAACATGACCGCCATCGCCGGCCGCCGGATGGCCGAGACCGTCGCCCGCCGCGGCGGCCTGGTCGCCATCCCGCAGGACATCCCCACCGAGGTCATCGCCGAGGTCGTCTCCTGGGTCAAGCAGCGCCACCTGGTGTTCGACACCCCGATCACGCTCGCCCCCGGCGCCACCGTGGCCGAGGCGCTCTCGCTGCTGCCCAAGCGCGCGCACGGCGCCCTCGTGGTGGTCGAGGACGGCAAGCCCGTCGGCGTGGTCACCGAGTCCGACTGCCAGGGCGTGGACCGCTTCACCAGCCTGGCCGACATCATGTCCCGCGAACTGCTGCTGCTGGACGAGGGCATCGACCCGCGGACCGCCTTCGAGAAGCTCACCGAGGCCCACCGCAAGCTCGCCCCCGTCGTGGACGGCGAGGGCCGACTGGTCGGCATCCTCACCCGCAAGGGCGCGCTGCGCGCCACCCTGTACACCCCGGCCGTGGACGAGGCCGGCAAGCTGCGGATCGCCGCCACCGTCGGCATCAACGGCGACGTCGCGGGCAAGGCCGCGGCGCTGATCGAGGCCGGTGCCGACGTGCTGGTGGTCGACACCGCGCACGGCCACCAGGAGTCCATGATCAGCGCGCTGCGCGCGGTGCGCGGCCTGGACCCGCGGGTCCCGATCGTGGCCGGCAACGTGGTCTCCGCCGCCGGTGTCCGCGACCTCGTCGAGGCGGGCGCCGACATCCTCAAGGTCGGCGTCGGCCCCGGCGCCATGTGCACCACCCGGATGATGACCGGCGTCGGCCGGCCGCAGTTCTCCGCCGTCCTGGAGTGCGCCGCCGAGGCCCGCCGGCTCGGCAAGCACGTCTGGGCCGACGGCGGCGTGCGCCACCCGCGCGACGTCGCGATGGCGCTGGCCGCCGGCGCCTCCAACGTGATGATCGGCTCCTGGTTCGCCGGGACCTACGAGTCCCCGGGCGACCTCCAGACCGCCGCCGACGGGCGCCAGTACAAGGAGAGCTTCGGCATGGCCTCGGCCCGCGCCGTCAGCAACCGCACCGCCCAGGACTCCTCGTACGACCGGGCCCGCAAGGCGCTGTTCGAGGAGGGCATCTCGCACTCCCGGATGTTCCTCGACCCGACCCGCCCCGGCGTCGAGGACCTGATCGACTCGATCATCGCGGGCGTCCGCAGCTCCTGCACCTACGCGGGCGCCGGCAGCCTGGAGGAGTTCCAGGAGAAGGCGATCGTGGGCATCCAGAGCGCGGCCGGCTACGCCGAGGGCAAGCCGCTGCACTCCAGCTGGGCCTGACCGGCTCCGGCGCCCGCTGCGCCTGTTGTGCCTGCCGGGCCCGCCGCGTCGGGGCCCGCACCGTCGGCCGTCCGGTTCCTCGCCTCGGGGAGCCGGGCGCCCGTGGCCGTTGCGGGGGGCGTCGCGGGGGCCGCCGCGGGGGTCGTTACGGGGGTGCGGTGCCCGGGGGCCTGGCCGCTGATCCGGCCGCCGGCCGCTCCGGTGCTCCGCCCGTCCTCCGGTCCGCCGCCGTGCCTCCCGCCCTGCCTCCCGCCCGGCCCGAGCGGGAGCAGCAGGACGCGGCCGAGCAGCCCGACCGAACCGTCCAGCGCCGTGGCGAGGGCCCGGGCGGCGCCCGGCAGGTGCCGCAGCTCCCACAGCGCCTCGACGGTGCCCCAGGCGCCCTCGCGGGCGGCCCCGACCGACCAGGCGCCGAGCAGGTGGGTGAGCGGCTCGGCGCGCTCCAGGAGGTCGGGTCCGGGCATCAGCTGCTCCCGGGCGGCCGTCTCCACCTCGGCCAGCACCCGGTCGATCCGGTGGTAGTCCGGCTCGACGTCGGACGGCTCGCAGCCCCGGCGGCGGCAGGTGTCCACGACGGCCAGCGGCAGGTCGTGCTGGATGTGGGCGGCCATCCCGGCCAGCGCGAACTGCAGCGGGTGCACCCCCGGGTGGGCGCGCAGCGCGAACAGCGGCCGCCAGCAGGCGGGCGGCTCCTGCCCGGCCGCGTCGGCGGCCACGGCCCGCAGGTACCGCCCGGCGAACACCACGTCCAGCTCGGCCACCGCCGACGGGTCGGCGAAGCGCCCGCCGTCCAGCCGGTCGCGGACCGCCTCCGTCACGGTGAGGTAGAGCCGGTTGAACACCCCCACCCCGTCGGCCGGGGGCAGCCCCGCCCCGATCTCCCGCAGCCGGCCGACCACCTGCTCGACCGTCCGCGCCTCCACGACCACTGCCGTCGTACGATCCACCGCCGTGTCGGGCATGCGCCACCCTCCGATGTCGATCGTGCACTGATCGCATCATCGTGACAGCGCTGCCCGTGCCCGGGCGGATGCGGCACGCCTCCGTCGATCCGGTGTCGCACGGTCAGGCCGGTGTCGCACGACCAGGTCGCTGTCGTACGACCGGGCCGATCCCGTCGTGACATGGCGTCGACTTGGCCAAAGCCTTGCCGGTACTTTTCCGATCCCCCACCTCCTGTCATGATCCGTGACCGTGATTAACCGTCGTACCCTGATCGCCGCGTTCGCCGCGGCCCCGGCCCTCAGCACCCTCGGCGCCGCCGTGGGCAGCACCCCCGCGAGCGCCGCCGCCGACCTGTACCCCTCCAACACGGCCCTCTACGCCAACCCGACCGTGGTCGAGGGCGTGGACTACGGCCGCCGCTACCGCCGGCACCTGGTCGACGACCAGAGCCCGCAGGGCCGTACGCCGTTCGTCCGGACCACCGTCATCGCCCCGCACGGCGGCGGCATCGAGGGCGGCACCTCCGAACTGTGCCTGGCCATCGCCGGCTACCACCCGGCCGACCTCGCCCCGGCCCCGGCCGCCGGGCCGACGCACGACTTCTGGATGTTCGAGGGCCTGCGCTCCTCCAACAACAGCGAGTTGCACGTCACCTCGACCCACTGCGACGACGGAGTGGCCCGCGCGATGTGTGCCGGCAGCCGCAACGTGCTGTCGCTGCACGGCTGTACCGCCGCCCAGGCCGGACTGGAGGCCGGTGCCCAGGCCGTGCTGGTCGGCGGCCTGAACCCCACCTTCCGCCAGTACCTGATGGAGGAGTTCGCGGCCGCGGGCATCCGGGCCGTGACCGCCTCCGGCGAGGAGGAGATCGCGGGCATCTCCCCGGAGAACATCTGCAACCGCAGCCTGCTCGGCATGGGCGCCCAGCTGGAGATGACCACCGAGCTGCGGGCCGCGATGTTCGCCCCGGGCAAGAACACCCGCACCGAGCGGGCGGCCAACACCCTGCCGCTGTTCTGGGCCTACGCGACCGCGGTCCGGACCGCGATCCAGCGGCTGGAGGCGACCCAGCCCATCCTCTGACGGACCGGGGCCGCCGGCCGCGCGCGCCGCGGCCGGCGTCAGCCCAGCCCGTACTCCAGGACGTAGGTGTGGGTGCCGGACCCGTCGACGGTCAGGTGGAACTCGCCGGTGATCCCGGCCAGCTCGCCCGTGCCCGTGCCCGGCACCACCCGTATCGTCGTGCCGGTGGTGTCCCAGGCCGCGTGCTGGAGCACGAACGAGCCCTTGCGCCCGTCCAGTTCACCCGTCACGTGCTCCACCGCGACGTATGAGGCCGGGCTGCCGGAGGGGCCCGCGACGGAGAGCATCCGCACCTCGCTCTCCCCGCTCAGCCCGCCCGTGAAGGTCTTGGCGATCCGGACCCGCCCGAACGCCGCGCCCTCCCGCTCCTCCGTCTCCACCGGCTCGAACGCCGTGACCTCGAAAGACCCGCTCGCCCTGCTCCCGCTCCCCATGGCACCGTCCCCTCGTCGATCCGCGACCACCCTGCGGCCGACTCCCCGCCGACCGTGGACCGAGCCTTGCACACACCACTGACATTGATGCTGGTACTCAGGTTCCGGTGGTCGTGGCTCGGCCACTGACTGACGTCCTGCTGGACTGTCCTCGGGTTGTTCTGTCCGGCTGCCGGGACCTGTTCTCACGGCACCGGCCGGGCGGAACATGACCTGATAGGAGCTTGGTCCAGAAGCCCCTTCAATGTCCTGTCTGCTCCACCCGGCCGGCGCCGACCTCCGGCAAGGGAAGGCATCACCAGCATGACAGCAGCGGTCGTCGGACACACAGCGGGCCAGGACGTGTTCGGCGGGGTCGACTCCCACACCGACACCCTCCACATCGCCGTGATCAGCGACAACGGCGGCCACCTCGCCGACGCCGAGTTCCCCACCACCGCGGCCGGATACACCGCGGGCCTGGCCTTCCTGAACGCCCACGGCCACGTCCTGGCGATCGGCGTGGAGGGCACCGCCTCCTACGGGACCGGCTTCACCCGCGAAGCCCGCGCGTGCGGGCACCGGGTCGTCGAGGTCAACCGCCCGGACCGGGCCGAGCGCCGCCGCATCGGCAAGTCCGACCCCATCGACGCCTACGCCGCCGCCCGCGCCGCCCTGTCCGGCCGCGCCTCCAGCGCTCCGAAGGACGACACCGTCGCCGGCATACGCGCCCTGCACAACGCCGCCCGCTCCGCCGTCAAGGCCCGCACCGCCGCCCTCAACCAGATCGGACAGCTCCTCGTCACCGCACCCGAGGCCGTCCGCACCCGATACGGGCGACTCAAGACGGCCGAGCGCACCGACGCCCTGGCCCGGCAGCGGCCGGCCGGGGACGCCGTCCACACCGCGGTCCTGACCGCGCTCAAGAGCCTCGCCCGGCGCGTCAAGGAGCTCACCGCCGAACACGAGGCCCTCACCAGAGCCCTCGACGCCGAGGTCACCGCCCACAACCCCGGCCTGCGGGCCGCCTACGGTGTCGGCCCCGACACCGCCGCCCAGCTGCTGGTCACCGCCGGAGGCAATCCCGAGCGCATGCGCACGGAGGCGGCCTTCGCCGCCCTGTGCGGAGCCGCCCCCGTCCCCGCCTCCAGCGGCAGGACCAACCGCCACCGCCTCTCACGCGGCGGTGACCGCGCCGCCAACGCTGTCCTCTACCGCATCGCCCTGGTCCGCATGTCCGGTGATACCCGCACCCGTGAGTACGTGGTCCGGCAGACCGCCGCCGGCCGGACGAAGAAGGAGATCATCCGGCTCCTGAAACGGGCCGTCGCCCGGGAGGTGTTCCGCTGCCTGACCACCACGGTCACCGTCCCCGGCATCGCCGACCTGCGACCCCTGCGACAGTCCAAGAACATCACCCTCACCGCCGTCGCCAACCACTTCGGCGTCTGGCCCGCCACCATCTCCACCCTCGAACGCGGGATCCGCCGAGACGACGACCTCGCCAACGCCTACCGCGAATGGCTCACCGCCGCTTGACAGCCCATAGGAGCATCAATCGCGGCCGGGAAGCTCTCCGGAGCTGCTCCCCGGGCAGTTCTCCGGACCGCTTTCCGGACCGCCCTCCCGAGCCATCGGCGCGGCCCGATCACGGCTCCCAGCGGATCGCCAGCACCGCCGCGTCGTCGGCCAGGCCGGCGTCGCCGACCCAGCCGCCGACATCCGTCAGTACGGCGTCCAGCAGGTCCGCCGGGGTGCCGCCGTGCAGTCCGGGCAGCCGCTCCGCGATCGGGTAGAACCGGCCCGCGGCGTCCCGGGCCTCCGACACGCCGTCGGTGTGCAGGAGCAGCAGGTCGCCCGGCTCCGGGTCGAACCGCCGGTCCGGGTAGCTGTCGTCGGTGAGCCCGAGCAGCCCCAGCGGAGGCGCCGGGAACGGGGGCTCCAGCTCGCTCACCCGGCCCGCCCGGCGCAGCAGCGGGGGCGGGTGGCCGCAGTTCACCAGCCGCACCGGCCCCCGGTCCGGCGCCACGTCGAGCAGCAGCGCGGTGGCGAACCGCCCCTCCTCCGACGGCCGGGCGGCCAGCGCCGCGTCCAGCCGTTCGGCGAGCCGCCCGGGGTCCGGCTCGGTCCGCGCGGCCTCCCGGAACACCCCGAGGACGTCCGCCGCCGTCTCCACCGCCGGGAGGCCGTGCCCCTGGACGTCCCCGAGCAGGATGCGCAGCCCGAAGCGGGTCTCCACCACGGCGTACAGGTCCCCGCCGATCCGGGCCTCGGCGGCCGCCGCCACGTACCGCACCGCCAGACGCAGCGGCCCGATCCGCTCCGGCGGCGGGCGCAGCAGGGCCCGCTGGGCCGCTTCGGCCACCGTCCGGACCTGGAACAGCTCCCGCTCGCGGGCCGCCACCAGGACGACGCTGGCCGCGCTGGCCAGGGTCGAGGCCAGGACGGTGACCGGCACGCTGATCCGGACCGAGAGCGGCAGCTGCGCGTTGGCCGACTCCAGCAGGCCGACGGCGACCACCGCCGCCGCGCCGACCAGCAGCGGCACCCGGGCCCGCCGGGTGGTCGCACCGGCCAGCACCGGGGCCACCGCGAGCAACGGCGCCAGGGTGGTCCCCGGCCCGATGGCCAGCGCGGCCACCACGGCGGCGACCAGCAGCAGGAGCGAGCCGTAGAGCAGCAGCCGGGTCCGCCTCGGCAGGTGCAGCGGCGGCACCCCGTCCGGGCCGTCGGCGGTCACGCGTCCTCCAGTGGTGCCGGCCGGTCGGTCCGGCGGATCGGTCGGTTGCTCGGTTCGGCCGGTGGGGCGGCTGGTCGGCCCGGTCGGCGGACGGTCGGAGGCCCCCGGCGTCACGAGGGCCTCCGGTCCACTTTCCCTGCCCGGCCCCGGGTCAGCACCTCGGCCGAGGGGCGCGCGCTGGCGCGCACTAGGCTGGGCCGGGAGATGAGACGCAAGAGCCGCCGCCCGGCCTCCCCCCTCCCGCAGCGCCACGGTGTGGACCCGGTCCACCTCCGGCTGCCGCTCGAAGGCCCCTGGCCGACCGTGCGGGACCACCTGGTGGACCGGCTGCCCGCCGTCCCGGCCGAGCGGATCGACGCCGCGCTGCGGGACGGCGAGATCGTCGGCGAGCAGGGCCCGATCGCCCCGGCGGAGCCGTTTCGCCCCGGCGCCCACCTGTGGTTCTACCGGGACCTCCCCGAGGAGGTGCGCGTCCCGTTCGAGCTGGTCGTGGTGCACCGCGACGAGCACCTGGTGGTGGTCGACAAGCCGCACTTCCTGGCCACCACCCCGCGCGGCCGGCACGTCACCGAGACGGCGCTGTCCCGGCTGCGGCACGCCCTCGACCTGCCCGCGCTCAGCCCCGCGCACCGCCTGGACCGGCTCACCGCGGGCCTGGCCATGTTCGTCGTCCGCCCGGAGGACCGCGGCGCCTACCAGACGCTGTTCCGGGACCGCCTGGTGCGCAAGGAGTACCAGGCCGTCGCCGGGTACGACCCGGAGCTGAGCCTGCCGCGCACCGTACGCAGCCACATCGTCAAGGAGCGCGGGGTGATCGCCGCCCAGGAGATCGACGCGCCGCCGAACAGCGAGAGCCGGATCGACCTGCTGGAGCGCCGCGACGGACTCGCCCGCTACCGGCTGCGGCCGCTGAGCGGGCGCACCCACCAGCTGCGGCTGCACATGTGCGGCCTCGGGCTGCCGATCCTCGGCGACCCGGTCTACCCGGTCGTGCTGCCCGAGCCGGCCCCCGACGACTTCCGCCGCCCGCTGCAACTGCTCGCCTCGACGATCGAGTTCACCGATCCGCTGACCGGCCGGGAGCGCCGCTTCGAGACCCGCCGCACACTGACCGCCTGGACCGACCCGCAGGGCTGGGCCGACGACGCCGGTCCCGGGCCCCAGGACCTCCGAACGATCTAGCTAGGGCCTGTGTGAGGTTGCGATCAGTCTTCGGGTTCTGCCCTCACCTGAGGGCAGAACCCGGTAGAACGGTTGGTCGTGACGCGCAGGCAACTGACGGACGAGCAGTGGAAGTTGATCGAGCCCTATCTGCCGATCGGGAGGTTTGGACCGTACCCCGAGCGGCTTCGGGAGCAGTTCGAGGGCGTGATCTGGCGGTTCCGCTGCAGCGCCCAGTGGCGGGAGATGCCTTCCGAGTTCGG
>NZ_JBHUAL010000033.1:0-53843 GCF_042789775.1 Kitasatospora sp. NPDC056800
CCCGTTGTCCGGGCCGCCCCCGGGGCGTCGGTGCCGTGCGCGCGGCACGGCGGGCCGGTCAGGCGCCGCGGTCGAAGAGCTTGACGCGCAGCGGCTCCCGGGCCGGTACGTCGACCGGGTCCTGCGGGGAGAGGGTGAGGACGAACCCGCCGATCGCGATGACGGCCATGATGGCGACGGCGAGCGGGACGACGAACTGGGAGGCGGGCAGGCCGGCGGGCAGGAGCCGGTCGTCCAGCCGGACGGAGACGGAGGCCATCCCGGTGTAGTGCATGGCGGTGACCGCGACCCCGGCGATGAGGGAGGCGACCAGCGAGGCGGCGAAGCCGGTGATGTTGAGGGTCATCCACAGCGCCGCGGTGGCGGCGGCCACGGCGATGGCGATGGAGACGGCCACCAGGACGGGGTCGTAGGAGACCACGCCCTGGACCTGCATGGCGGCCATGCCGAGGTAGTGCATGGCCGCGACGCCGCAGCCGGTGACGGTGCCGCCGATCAGCAGGGAGGCGAGCGTCCTGCGGCGGTAGCCGACGTACAGGACGCCGGCGCCGACGACGACGATGGCCAGCAGGAGGCTGCCGAGGGTCTCGGGGACGCGGTAGACGACGGACGAGCCGGTGACGGCGAAGCCCATCATCGCCATGAAGTGCATGGTCCAGATGCCGCAGCCGAGTTCGACCGCGGACAGCAGCAGCCACCCCAGACGGCGGGCCGGCGGCAGGGTCAGGGCCCGTACGGTGCAGCGCAGTCCGAGCGCCGCGCCGGTGCAGGCGATGAGGTAGGACAGGACCGGGTTGATCCAGCCGTAGTGGAACCCGTCGATGTGGGCGGTGTGGGGATGCATGGTCACCTGGAGTGCGTTCGTGCGGGGGGACGGGCGGAACGCGCTTCTGCCCGGGCCGGTGCGGCGACTGCGGGGTCTGCCGGTCCGGCCGGGGATCAGGATCCGATTCCTGAAGGATCGTATAGCGACGAACAGTTTCCGCGAAATCGACAACCGGGTGAACCGATGAGGATCGGTCAGGTGAATCCGCCGGCGTCCGGCATTTTCCGGCACCTTCGCCGGTCACGTGGGGATCGGCGAAATCCCTTGCCGTGCATCGGAATTGACGTGGACCCGGGCCCCGGCCAAGGGCGGCGCGAGGCGGCGGAATCCATGATCGACATTACGTCGAGTAATGCGGTTTTCGCAGCGGGTGCATCCTTTTCCCTTTCGGAAAACCCCTTGGATAATCCCGCCCGTCCGGCGGGGGAGCCCCCCCCCGCCGAACGGCAGGGAATGCCGCGGAATGCCGCGGAATTCAGCGGCGTCCCGGGATGCCGCCCGGGACGCCGCCCGGCCGACCGCGGCGGGCGGCGAAGACCCAGCGGTTGGCCGCCAGGGCGTCGTCCGGCTCCGGCGCCGGACCGCGGCCGTGCAGGGCGGTGAAGTCGTACGGGCTGCGCACGGCCACCGTCCAGCCCAGGCGGGTGAGTTCCGCGGCGGAGTCGGGGCGGGGGCCGGCGTCGAAGAGGGCGCGCAGATCGATGCCGAGCCGCTCCCGGGCCGCGACGTACGCGGGGGCCGTGCGCACCGCCGGCGGTTCGGCGGCCACGTCCTTGAGCTCGTACGCCAGGGTGCTGCCGGGCGCGCTGAGCCGGTGCACGGCGGCCATCAGCCGTCGCTCGGCCTCGGCGGGGAGGTAGAGCAGCAGCCCCTCGGCGAGCCACGCGGTCGGCTCCGCCGGGTCGAAGCCGCCCTCCAGCAGCGGCCCGGCCCAGTCGCCGCGGAGGTCGGCGGCCAGCGGGCGGCGCTCGGTGGCGGGGGCCGCGCCCGCCGCGTCGAGGACCGCCCGTTTGAAGGCCAGCACCTGCTCGGTGTCGATCTCGTGGAGGACGCGGCCGGGCGGCCAGTCGAGCCGGTACGCCCGGGAGTCCAGGCCCGCGCCCAGGATGACGACCTGGCGCGTGCCGGCCCGCGCCGCGGCCAGCAGGTGGTCGTCCAGGACGCGGGTGCGCAGCCCGAAGTAGCGCCCGAGGCGCCCCCACAGCGGGTCGGCCTCCGCGTCGGGGACCTGGTCGGGGTGGAGGGGCCAGTGCGCCGAGGCGGGGGAGGCGCGCACGAAGTGCTCGGCGAGCGGGTCGCGGGCCAGGGCGTCGGGGCGGTGGGTCTCGATGGCGCGGGCGGCCGCCACCAGCAGGGCGGTGCGGCCCACTCCGGAGGCGACGCCGTGCGCCGCGGCCGCGGCCGTCCCGTCCTCCGGTCCGGTCAGGGCGTGCACGGGTCCTCCTCGTGCACGGGCGCCGTCCACGCCGCGGGGTCGTCGCCGGTGGTGGTGCGGGCGCCGTACAGGACGCGCATGAACCGCAGGACCTCGTCGTGGGGCAGGTGCAGGGAGGTGGTGCAGTCCGTCAGGACGGTGATGTGGAAGCCCTTCTGGAAGGCGGTGCGGGCGGTGGAGTCCACGCAGACGTCGGCGTAGAGGCCGGCGAAGACGAGGTGCCCGGTGCCGCCGGCGCGCAGGTGCTCCTCCAGGCCGTCGCCGAGGAAGGCGTCGAAGCAGGCCCGTTTGGTGAAGACCCGCTCGCCCGGGGCCGGGGCCACCCCGTGGAACCGGGCTCCCCAGGTGCCCTCCAGGCACTTCGGCCGCTTGCCCAGCCGCCGGTCCCGCGCGCGCCAGGCCGCGCCCTGGTGGGCGGTGTCGCCGAGGAAGCGGACGAACACCACCTCCACGCCCGCGCGCCGGGCCAGGTCCACCGCCCGGACGCTGTTGGCGACCACGGCGTCCAGGACGGCGCCGTCGCCGCCGAACCGGGCCCTGGCCACCGGCCCGGTGCAGAAGTCGTTCTGCAGGTCCACCACCACCAGGGCCGTTCCCGTCCGGGCGCTCACGGCCCGCCCACCGGGGTGGTGGATCCGGTGGGCGCGCCGGGCAGGTCGAGGACGTCGACCAGCGCGTCGACCACCGCGGTGGTGGAGTGCCGGCCGCCGAGGTCCGGGGTGTGCACGCCCTTGTCGTCCAGGACGGCCAGGGCGGTCTCGACCGCCCCGACGGCGCCGGACACCGCGGCGTGCCGCTCGGCGACGAGGGCCGCGGCGCGCAGGGTGGCCACCGGGTTGACCAGGTCGCGCCCGGCCAGGTCGTCGGCGGACCCGTGCACGGTCTGGTACTCCACCAGTCCGGCCGCGCCGGGGCCGAGGTACACGTTCTCCGTGCAGCGGCTCTCCTGCCGCTGGGCGCCGAAGCGGTCCAGCAGGACCACGTGCATGATGTCGGCCCACTCGTTCCCGGCGATCAGCAGGGTGCGGTCCGGCAGGCCGTGGGTGATGAGGTTGCGGTTCACGGTGTCGGGCTGGAACACCTCGATCCGTATGCCCAGCCGCTCGGCGATGTCGGCGACCCAGGCGTCGAACGCGCCGTCCAGGAGATGGAACTTGTAGGCCATGACGATGCGGTCGATCCGCCCGTCGGGCCATTCGCGCCGGGCCCGCTCCAGGGCGTGGCGGACGACGGCCTCGGTGGTCTCCCGGCTGAAGGCCATGGTGCGGACGACCTCTCCCGGGGTGTGCCGGTTCTCCCCGGTGTAGAAGCCCTGGGCCTGGTCGCGGACCAGGAGCAGTGACGTTTCTCCTTCCCGTAACAGGTCGACCTTGACGGCGCGCAGGCGGTGGCGCACCAGGTACAGGGACTGGGCGTTGATCGCGGTGCGGAAGACGGCCGTGGTGCCGGCGTCGGCGAGGTCTCGGCAGAACCGCTCGTAGTGCTCCGCGTCCTGCCCGGTCAGGTCCTGGATCCCGGCGGGGCCGGCCAGCGGGCGCAGCGAGACGTAGGAGTGGTAGAGGCGCGGGGAGCGGACGATCCGCACGCCCGTGGGGCGGGCGGCGGTGAGCACCCGCAGGACGCGTTCGAAGACGGCGGCGAGCTCGGGGCCGGTGCCCCGGCCCACCGCCAGCCCGATCGCGGGCTGCCCGGCGCCGGGCACCGGCGCCGGGCCGGTGCCCTGGTGGGCGGCCGGGGTCACCGGGCCGTCCCGGGGACCAGGCGGTCGCCGGGGATGCCGGCCTTCTCGGGGCGGTAGTAGTCGCGGATGCCCTCCGCCCAGACGGCGACCGGGACGCGGTCGCCGTCCACCGGGCCGAACGCGTCGAACAGGGCCGTGGTGTTCCGGTGGTCGAACCCGATCGCGGTCATCAGGGCGAGGAAGTCGGGGCGGGTGACCAGGCCGTCGCCGTCCGGGTCGCCGAGCTCGGAGAGCGCCCGGGCGAACTCGTCGATGGTGGCGTCGAAGCGCTCCGGGTCGAGCACGACGGCGGTGAACTCCTCGGGGCTGATCCGTCCGTCGCCGTCGGCGTCCAGCTCGGTCACCAGCGTGCGCCAGTAGCGCTGCAGGGCGTCGAGCAGCCGGTCCCTGGCCTCCTCGTCGGCCTGGGGGAGCGCCGCGACGACACGGCTGCCCATCAGGTCGAAGTCGGCCGGTTCGATGGCGCCGTTCCCGTCGGCGTCGAACAGTGAGAACACGAGCCCGACACGGTCGGTGGCTGCGGTGGTGGGCATGGCGGTACACCTCGGTCTTCCGGACGAAGGGCGCCGGGCCCGTGCCTCGGCGACCGCTCCACTATCCGGTCCCGGCCCGGCCGTCGGCGCGCGAAGTACGGCCGGACCACCCGATCGTGGGCAATGCGCCCGCGCGCGCATGACGGGCCGGTCGGTTGGACAGATAGTCAGGCTGGCTCGTGCGACGGCCCGCAGCCGCCGCCGGGGTGCCGTCCGGCCCCTCGCGCGTGGCGAGGGGCCGGACGACGGGGCCTATGGCGTTGCCGCCCGGCCCGTGGGGCCCGGCGAGCGGCCGCCCGGCGGGGCGGAGCGGACGGAGTCGAAGGCCTGCCGCGCCTGGCGCACCGTTGGGTCGGAGGCCTGCCGCAGGCAGGCCGTCACCTCGACCACCGCGGCGGGGCCGTCGCGGTCGATGGCGCGCAGGCCGGTCAGCTCGCGGTCGCCGCCGAGCGCCGCGCACTCCTTGTCGAGGGCCGTGTCGCCCAGCCCGGACGGGTCCGGGCCGAGCTTCTCGGCCAGCCCCTGGTCGTCCACCAGCCGGAACGCGAGGACGGCGCCGTCCACGGCCAGTCGCCCGGCGAGCGGGCAGCGGGCCGCGACCGTCGCGCACGACGGGGACGCCCCCAGCGGCTGGGTGCCGAGGTAGCCGAACCGCTCCCGGGGGTCGGCGCTCGACGCGGCCAGGGCGTGCCAGTTCACCGGCGGGTCGAGGACCATCTCGGGCAGCCGGGGGAAGAAGACCGTCGCCCCGCTCCCGGCGGACGGTTCCCCCGGCACCGTCGGGGCGGGCGAGACCGACGGGGCCGGCGCCGCCGCCGGGGGCGACAGGACCGGGGCGGACGCGGAGCCCGCGGGCCCCGTCGCGGCCCCCCGCACCGGTGCCGGCGCGAGCGCGGGCGCGGCGGCCAGCACGGCGGCGGTGAGTCCGGCGGTGAGGCCCGCGGCGAGCCCGGCCGCCCGCCGGCGGCGCCTGGACCGCTCGACCCGGGCGAGGACGCGCTCCATCCGGTCCTCCGGCGAACCGAGGGCCGGGACGGCCCGGTGGAGCAGGATCCGCAGCTCCTCCTCGTCGTCGGGCCCGCCCTCGCCCGGACCGTACGGGTCGAGCAGGTCAGCGCCGTTCACGGGGTCCCCCGTCCAGCAGGAGTTCCCGGGCCGGCAGCCGGCCGCGCAGGCCGGCCAGCGCCCGGTGCGTCTGGCTCTTGACGGTGCCCGTGCTGCAGCGCAGCACCTCGGCGGTCTCCTCGACGCTGAGGTCCTCGAAGAAGCGCAGCACCACCACGGCCCGCTGACGCGGCGGCAGCGACCGCACCGCCTCGGCGACCACCCGGCCGAGCACCACCCCGTCGTACGGGTCCGGGCCTGGCGGCGGCTCCGGCAGTTCGCCGTGCGGCAGCTCCCCGGTCCAGCGGCGCCGCCACCAGGAGACGTGGCAGTTCACCAGGACCTTCCGCAGGTACGCCTCGGGCCGGTCGGGGGCGATGCGCGTCCATCTGGGCCAGACCTTGGCGAGCGCCGTCTGCAGCAGGTCCTCGGCCTGGTGCGGGTCGCCGGTCAGCAGCCAGGCGGTGCGCAGGAGCTTGGGCCCGCAGGCGGCGACGAACTCCTCGAAGTCCGGCGGTGTCGCGTTCGTCATCCTGCCGTCGTCCCCGCCATGGTGTCCGTGCCGTCCCCGTCTGCCGTGGCGGCCGCTCGGGCCGCGTGTTCGTTCTTGCTCTCACGGCAGCTCGACGCGTCGGGGGGCGGTTCGGGTTGCCTGCGGGCGCGGACCCGCGAGCCGGTCCGGGAGTCGGCCCGGTGCCCCGGGCGGTGCGGGGACCTGGACAGCGGCGCGGCACTCGTCCACGCTTCACCTCCATGACTCTCCCCCCGCACTCTCCCGGTGCCGCGCGCACCGCGCTCTTCGAAGAGGTCACCGCGGTCGGCGACGAGGCCGTCGCCCTGCTCGCCGGCTGCCGCGGCGACACCCGGATCCCCGGCGCCGAGTGGACGGTCGCCGAGGCGGCCGCCCACCTGGCGATGGCCAACGAGCTGATGGCCGCGCTGGCCGCCGGCGAGGAACGGCCGTACGGGGACGGCACCCCGGGCTCGCTGGCCGCGGCGAACGCGGCCTCGCTGGCCGAGCGGCCCGAACGGGACCCGGACGTGCTCGCCGAGGAGATCGCCCGGCGGGCACGGGAGTTCACCGTGGCGGCCGCCCCGCGCGCGGGCACCGAGCCGGTGTCGACCCCGCTCGGCCGGATGGACCTGGAGACCCTCGGCGCCTACCTGCTGACCCACATGCTGGGCCACCTCTACGACATCGCCGTCGCCCTCGGCCGCCCGCACCCGATCGACCGGCGCCGGGTCGGGCTGGCGATGCCGTTCGTGCGCACGGTCATGCCGCGGGTGACGGACGCCCGCGCCGCGGCCGGCCACAGCGCCTGCTACCGGCTGCGCGGCCGGGGCCTGGACGGGTTCGCGGTGACCTTCACGGACGGCGCCGCCGCGGTGAGCCAGGACCCGCCCCGGCGCCCGGACTGCACGATCCTCGTCGAACCGGTGGCGTTCCTGCTCATCGCGCTGGGCCGGCGCAGCGCCCCCGGCGCCCTGCTGCGCGGCGAGGTGCTCGCCTGGGGCCGCCGCCCCTGGCTGGCCCCATCCTTCCCCGGGCTGTTCGCCGCCCCCTGACCCCTGACCCCTGACCCCGCCGGGCGGCCCGCCCGGGCCGGGGCCGGGGCCGGGCCGGGTTACGCCGGACCGGGGGCGCGGGCCGCCGCGCCCCCCTCGGCGTCGCGGCACGCCCCGCAGGTGTTCCAGCGCGGCCGGCCGGGCCCGGGGGAGCGGTGCGGGGCGAGGGTCATCTCGGAGGTGCGCAGGCCGCACAGGGTGAGCGGCCCGCAGACGCCCGAGGCCTCCGCGGGGGCGGCGTGCGCCATCCGTACCGGGTTCTCGGGGTCCGCCGGCACGCGGCCGGGGCCGAGGATCCGCACGTTGGTCGGCGTATCGGGTTCGAGCACGATGACGGTGTCCACCTCCACAACCTCGCCGCAACGCCGCCCCCCTGCACCCGCACAGCGGCATCCGGCCCAGCCCCGGCGCCCCCGGACGTCAGGGACGCCCCCGCTCCGGCTGGTTCACGGCGTCACAGCCGGTCGTAGACGGCGGACAGCCGCTGCAGCACCTCGGTGGCCCGGTCGAGGGCGTCGTCGTCGTAGTCGCCCAGGTCGCCGTGCAGGGCGTCGGCCAGCGCCCGCTGGCGCTGGTCGTGCAGGGCCCGGCCGGTGTCGGTGAGGGCGACCAGGACGGAGCGCTTGTCCTCGGGCTGGCGGGTGCGGGTGACGTAGCCGGCCGCGACCAGGCCGTTGACCAGCTGGGTGGTGGCGGCGCCGGTGGTCTCGGTGCCGGCGGCGAGCCCGCCGATGCTGAGGGGGCCCTGTTCGGCCAGGGTGCGCAGGGCCCGGGCGTGGGTGAGGGAGAGCGCGCCGGGGGTGCGGGTGGCGCGTCCGCGCAGCCGGGCGTCGGCGGCGCTGAGGCGGTAGGCGGCGCGGGCCAGGCGGTCGAGCGCCCGGGCGCGGTCGTCGGTGGGTGGCGGCTCGGCCATTGGTCGGTCCTCTTCGTCGGGTTGACAGCAGCCTAGCCTCGGGACTTAATAGCTAAGTACTTATTCATTAAGTGCTTAGCCAATCGGATCCCGCCGGGGGACCCGCAACCGGATCCCCCCGTCGGACCCCGCAAAGGAGACCGTCATGACCGTCCGTTCGACCGGCCAGAGCTGGGCCCTGGACATCGCCCTCGCCCAGGGCGGCTTCGACGCGCTGCACCCCGAGGCCGTCGGAACCATGGAGCAGCTGGGCCACGACCACACCGACTTCGCCAAGGTCTTCGCCCTGGTCAGGAGCGGCGCGATGCTGCCCAAGGCGTGGGCGACGGTGGCCGGCCAGGCCGAGGAGCGCGCCGCCCACCACGAGCGCGGCGGCTTCGCGCAGACCGCCGCCGACCTCTACCTGAGGGCGGCCGTGATGTGGGGCCGGGCGCAGTACTCGCTCTTCGACGCCGCCGACCCGCGCAAGGCGGCCATGCGCGAGCACGCCAACCACTGCGTGGAGCGCCTGGGCGCGCTGCGCGAGGGCCGGGTGCGGCGGGTGGAGCTGGACTTCGAGGGCTCGCGGATCTTCGCCCTGCTGCACCTGCCGGCCGGGCCGGTCCGCAACGCGCCGGCCGTCATCCTCGGCCCCGGGATGGACATGATCAAGGAGGACTACATCTGGGCGGCCGAGCGCTACTACACCTCGCGCGGGATGGTCGCGCTGTCCATCGAGGGGCCGGGCCAGGGCGAGAGCCGCGCCGGCGGGCTGACCGTCGACCTCGGCAACTACGAGCGGGCGATCGGCCGCTACCTCGACCACCTGGCCGCGCTCCCGGAGGTCGACGCCGACCGGATCGGCATGTTCGGCATCTCGATGAGCGGCTACTGGGGCTCCCGGGCCGCCGCGGCCGACGGCCGCCTGGCCGCGCTCGCCGCCTTCGAGGCCGTCACCGGGGACTTCGCCACGATCTTCGAGCGCGCCCAGCCGACCTTCAAGAACAACTACATGTACATGGCCGGGTACACCGACGAGGAGGCCTTCGACCGCGACCTCGCCCACCGCATGCCGCTCGGCGACCTGGTGGCCGACATCGCCTGCCCGGTGCTCCACGGCATCGGCGAGTTCGACGAGCTCACCGACCTCGCCCAGGCCCTGGAGAGCTTCGAGCGCATCCGGGCGCCGAAGGAGCTGCGGGTCTACGAGGACGAGTTCCACCCGCTCGGGGGAGTGGCGGCCGAGGTCTTCCGGTTCGGGGCGGAGTGGCTGGAGCGGGCCCTGGCCGGCGAGTTCACCGACCCCGGACGGGACGTGCGCCACTACGTCCACCGCGACGGCCGCACCACCGACGGCAGCGCCGACCCCACCTGGTGGCTCGGCACCGCCCCCGCCCCGCTCGCCGCGCTGCGCCGCGGCTGACCCTTCGCGGATGGACGGCCACGCCCCGGGGCACCTCCACGCCCCGGGGCGTTCCCCCGAGCCCTGCGGCGGCCCCGTACACCTCGCTATACACACCATGTATACATGGTGTGTATAGTCCTTGATCATGTCACTCGGACAGATGCTCCTCGGCTTCCTGGAAGCCCAGCCCCGCCACGGCTACGACATCAAACGCCTCTACGACGAGCACTTCGGCCGCGACCGCGCCCTGCACTACGGACAGGTGTACGCCACCCTCTCCCGCCTGCTGAAGAACGGCCTCGTCGTCGTCGAGGGCGTGGAAGCCGGCGGCGGCCCGGACCGCAAGCGCTACGCCATCACCGACGCCGGCGTCACCGACCTCGCCGACTGGCTCGCCCACCCCGAGGACCCGCAGCCCTACCTGCAGAGCACCCTCTACCAGAAGGTCGTGCTCGCCATCCTCACCGGCCGCTCCGCCGCCGACGTCCTCGACACCCAACGCGCCGAACACCTGCGGACCATGCGCGAACTGACCCGCCGCAAACTCGCCGGCGACCTCGCCGACGAACTGATCTGCGACCACGCCCTGTTCCACCTCGAAGCCGACCTGCGCTGGCTCGAACTCACCGCCGCCCGCCTCGACGACCTCACCGCCCGCCTGACGGAGACCCCGCGTTGACCACCGCCGAACCCCTCCTCCACGCCCAGGACCTGCACAAGTCCTTCGGCCCCACCCCGGCCCTCGCCGGCGCCTCGCTCACCGTCGCCGCCGGCGAACTCGTCGCCGTCATGGGCCCCTCCGGCTCCGGCAAGTCCACCCTCCTGCACTGCCTCGCCGGCATCACCCGCCCCGACCAGGGCGCCATCACCTACCAGGGCCGCTCCCTCACCACCAGCACCGACAGCGAGCTCAGCGCCCTGCGCCGCACCGACTTCGGCTTCCTCTTCCAGTTCGGCCAACTCGTCCCCGAACTCTCCTGCCTGGAGAACGTCGCCCTCCCGCTGCGCCTGAACGGCACCCGCCGCAAAGCCGCCGAAGCCCGCGCCGCCGAATGGCTGGAACGCCTGGAAGTCGCCGACACCGCCGCCAAACGCCCCGGCGAGATCTCCGGCGGCCAGGGCCAACGCGTCGGCGCCGCCCGCGCCCTGATCACCGGCCCCCGGGCCGTCTTCGCCGACGAACCCACCGGCGCCCTCGACTCCCTCAACGGCGAACGCGTCATGAAACTGCTCACCCGCGCCGCCCGCGAGAGCGGCGCCGCCGTCGTCCTCGTCACCCACGACGTACGGGTCGCCGCCTACGCCGACCGCGAGATCGTCGTCCGCGACGGCCGCACCCGCGACCTGGCCACCACCCGGTGAGCGCCACCGACCCCCGGGTCCGCCGACCGCACCTGGACCAACTCGCCCTCGGCGCCCGGCTCGCCGTCACCAGCGGACGGGACGGCTGGGGCCGCCTGCTGCTCACCGCCTGCGGCGTCGGCCTCGGCGTGGCCCTCCTGCTCTTCACCGCCTCCTTCCCCGGCCTCGTCCACCACCGCGACCAGCGCCTCTACACCCAGAACGACACCTTCCGGGACGAGGACCTGCCCACCCCCGGCGACCGCACCGTCCTCGTCGCCACCGCCGACACCGCCTTCCACGGCACCCCCGTCCGCGGCCGCGTCGTCCAACCCGAAGGCCCGAACGCCGCACTCCCGCCCGGCCTCGCCGCCTACCCGGCCCCCGGCACGATGGCCGTCTCCCCGGCCCTCGCCGACCTCCTCAAGGACCCCGCCAACCACCTGCTGCGCGAACGCCTGCCCTACCCCGTGACCGGCACCATCGGCCCCGCCGGACTGCTCGGACCCGGCCAGGCCGACTACGTCCTCGGCGGCGACCACCTCTCGGTCGACACCGGCGCCGTCCGGATCACCGCGTTCGGCCACTTCTCACCGCCCAAAGACATGGACCCCAAACTGGTCCTGCTCAACGCCGTCGGCCTGACCGTGATGCTCGCCCCGGTCGGCGTCTTCCTCGCCGCCGCCGCCCGCTTCGGCGGCGAACGCCGCGACCGCCGGCTCGCCGCACTGCGCCTGGGCGGCGCCGACCGCCGGATGACCGCCCGGATCGCCGCGGGGGAGTCCCTGGTGGGAACGGTGCTGGGCCTGGCCGCGGGAACGGCGCTCTTCCTCCTCGGCCGGCAGCTCATCGGACGCGTCCGCCTCGCCGGATTCAGCTTCTACCCCGAGGACGTCGCACCCCAGCCCGCCATCGCCGCCGCGATCGCCGTCGTCGTCCCGCTCATGGCCGTCGGCGTCACCCTGCTCGCCATGCGCCGGGCCGCCCTCGACCCGCTCGGCACCGTCCGCCGCTCCGACCCCGGCCAGCGCCGCATCGGATGGCGCCTCATGCTGCCACTGGCCGGCCTGTCCCTGACGGTCTTCGCCCTCACCCTCTCCGACCCGGCCCAGGACACCCGCGGCTCACTCCTCGTCGCGTTCGGCGTGCTGCTCACCCTCACCGGCGTCTGCACCCTCCTGCCCTGGCTCGTCGAAGCCGTCACCCGACGGGCCGGCGGCGGCCCCCTGTCCTGGCAACTCGCCACCCGCCGCCTGCAGACGGGCTCCGGACCGGCCGCCACCGCCGTCAGCGGCGTCGTCGTCGCCATCGCCGGCGCCATCGCCCTGCAGACGCTCTTCCTCGGCATCAGCACCCAGTACGAGCAGTACGCCCGGCCCCAGCCCACCACCGGCCCCTACCGGCAGTCGGTGACCTTCCCCGGCGGCGCCCCCACCGCCGAGGCCCTCGCCGACCGCCTCGCCCGCAGCCCCGGGATCCAGGCCACCGCCGCCTACACCGAGTTCGCCCTGGAGAGCGCCACGGCCAAGTCCTGGGAACTGCCCTCGGTCCGCATCGCCTCCTGCGCCGTCCTGCGCGGCTTCGCCGCCCTGCCGGACTGCAAGGACGGCGACGCCTTCGCCCTCCAGGGCCCGACCGCCCGCCCCGGCGCCGGCTCCGTCGAGCCCGGAACGACCGTCCACGCCGCCTACTACCGCGGCACCGGCGAACCGGCCCCCTTCCCGCTGCCCGCCCCGACCGCCACCGTCGCCCCCGTCCAGGACGCTGACCCCAACGGCCGCATGGGATCGGGCCTGCTCCTGCTCACCCCCGCCGCCGTCCCCGTCGACGCCCTGCGCGGACAGCCGGCCACCGTCCTGGTCTCACTCGCCGACGCGCTCCCGGACCCGAACGAACACCTCACCACCGCCGTCATGGCGATCGACCCCCAGGCCCGCACCGAATTCCCGCTCGACCCCGCCCCCGACGCCACCTACCTCGCCGTCAAACGCCTGCTGACCGCCGGATCGGCGATCACCCTCCTGCTGGTCGCCCTCAGCCTGCTGGTCGGCCAACTGGAACGCCTGCGCGAACAGCGCCGCGTCCTCGGCGTCCTGAACGCCGTCGGCACCCCCCGACGCGACCTGGCCCTGTCCGTCCTGTGGCAGACCCTCCTCCCGATGGCCCTCGGCCTGGCCCTGGCCACCGCCGCCGGCCTCCTGACCGGAACGGTCCTCCAGTACTCCTCCGGCGTCCCCCTGAACACCGACTGGGCCTCCCTGCTCGCCATGACCGCCACCGCCGCGGGCGCCGTCCTCCTCACCACCGCCCTCGGCCTGCCCCAACTCCTGCGCCTGATGCGCCCGGACGCCCTGCGCCACGAATAACCCCGCCCCCGCCCGGGTGGGTGACGGTCAGCCGGCCCGGGCGACGGCCCCGGGCCGGTCGACCGTCACCGGCGCGGTCAGCCGCCGGCGGCCGATCCGTTTGGGACCGGCCGCCAGGGGGAGAGGTCGACGGCACCCTGGACGTACCCGGCCTTGTTCCAACTGCCGTTCGCGTGGCGGATGGTGTGGAAGAGCGTGCCGCTGCTGGTGCAGGTCTCGAACACCAGGTGCAGCTCGTTGTCCACGTTGGCGCCGTCGGCGCCGCACACGTAGAAGGGCTGGTCGAGGACCTGCTGGCCGATGGGCCCCCAGCCGCCCCAGTTGCCGTCGGAGGTGCGGATCGTGTGGTAGACGGCGATCTGGCTGTTGTTCACCACGGCGACCTGAAGCTGTCCGTTGATGCCCGCCGCGACCACGTCGTGCGGCGCACCCCACGGGGAGGGGGTCCCGGCCGCGCCCATGATGTTGCCCCAGCCGTCCCAGGTGCCGTTCGCGTGCCGGATGGTGTGGAGCACGCTTCCGTCGTTCGACACGGTGGCCACGATGTGGAGTTCACCGTTCACCTCGGCCGTCGCGAGGCTGGAGAACCGGTCCGAGCCGAGTCCCGGAGGGGCACTGATCGCCCCCCAGGGCTGCCAGTTCCCGTCCGGGCCCTCCACGGTGTGGACGAGCCGGCCCGAGGGGTCGATCGCCGCCAGCTGGACCTGGCCGTTCACCACCGCCGCGCCGGCCCTGCCGGTCTGGAAGTACTGGCTGGAGAGGGGCAGTTCCGCCAGGCCCTTCATCGGGGTCGGCGCGGGCCAGCTGCCGTCGGGCTGCTGCGTCGACTGGACGAACTGCGTGCTCATCGGACCGGAGTACCGGAGGCCGAGCAGCCGCAGCCGTCCGGAGTCGACGACGGTCGTCCAGTACCGGAAGCTGTAGAACTGCGGGACCTCCCTGGCGGCGTCCCAGGTTCCGTCCGGCGCCCGACGGGTCTGGACGACCTTCCCCGGATCGGCGCGCAGCAGCAGGTTCAGCCCGGCGGTCGGCGCCTCAGCCGTGACGGCCCGGGGCGCGGCCCCGGCCGGCGCGGCCGTCATCACGGCGGCGAGCGCCACCGCCGAAGCCAGCATCGAGGCGACGCGCCCCCGGTGCCGACGCTTGGTCTTCCACATGTCGTGTTCCCCCCTGCGCACATGGGCCCGATCGGGCCGGGTGCTGTCCTATCAGAGCCCGAAGGTCGATGGAAAGCGAAAAAAGCCACCCGCCGACTGCCGGAGACAGCCCGCCTGCCCCCGCCCTGTCCAACCGTCCCGGCCCGGTGGCCGGGCCGACCCGAAGCCCCCGCCGCGCGACGGGGGCGATCATCAGGCCAAGATGGCGCCGACCGCCGGCGCCGGGACGGATGGCCTCGCCGCGCAGAAGAGACGGAGTGCCGCCACGATCCAGCCCGTACACGACAGAGTCGGGCTGCACCCGGACCGAGCGGAGTCCGATCGCGCTCAAGGACGCCCGGGCCGTCGTCGCCGCGTGCGAGGAGACGGAGCACTGCCGCTCCCGGTGCGAAATGCACCGGGAGCGGCAGTGGTCACGGCGGTCCCACGCTGGACGGCGTCAGGTCTGCCGAGTGGTAGAAGTACCGTGGGTCAGCAGTCGCTGACCGCCGGGGTTTGGAAACGTCCCTGGCCCGTGACGCTGAGGAAGCCCACCACGCTGTTGCAGAGAACGTTGAGGTTGTGCCAGGCGTAGGACTTGGTCTCCCCGGCGTTGATGCTGAATGCCCCGGCATCGTTGTAGTCGGTGCCTTGGTAGTTGAAGCCGAAGCGCGCCGTGACAGCGCCTCCGGCGCTCTTCGAGTAGGTCACCTCGACGGTCGATCGAGCGTCCTTGATCCGGACACAGAGGGTTCCGTTGCTGAGGCTGGTGCACCTGCTGGTGTCCAGGATGGATGCCGGCGCCTCTCCCGTCGACGGCGCCTCTGCTGCGGCGGCGGGAAGGGCCCCCGCTCCGAGTAACAACAGGGACGTCGCGGCGATCGTTCCTGCCTTTGTCAAGCTTCGCATGGGATTCTCCCTGGTATTCCTGGGCCCTGATCGGGCTTCGGAATCGACCTTATTAATCGGTGATCGTGCACGCAATGCTGAATTGACTCTTGGCTGGAACGGCTCGGCGTTGACCCGCTAATGGTGGCCATCATTCCGGTTTTTGAATCATGATATCCGTATCGAGATGCCGATTTTTGCCGGATGGGATGTGTTGCGGAATTGAAAATGGAATGTCATGATTTGGCCGCGCGGGTTTATGGGTGATATGTCGCAGGTGAATTCTGGCCCGGCGGCCAGAATTCACCACGATCGGAGCAGGTGGAGCGACTGCGCGGTGCTCCACAGGAAGAACCCGATCGCCGACGTGCAGACCAAGGAGCCGAAGGCGGCAGCCGGCCTCAGGCCGCGACTCACCCACAGGGCGCCCCCGAGCGGCGCGGCGATCAGCAGCAGTGAGATCCAGACTCGTGCGGTCGCGTCACCACCGAACATGTAGGACCGCGTCGGACTCCAGGCGTAGAGGCCCTGGACCACCACCAGGCCCCCCAGGACGCCCGCGGCCAACGACTTGGCGAGGGCGGTGCCATGGGTGATCCGCCATCCAAGCGCGCCGGCGGCGGGACCGGCGACGACCGCCACCATCGCCCAGAAACCGGTCTTGTCCACCAGATAGCCGCCGCCGGCGCTGGGTCTGATGTGCACTACGGCGTTCCCGCCGTAGTAGGTGAGCACGGCGAGGACCATGATCAGCGCGCCTGCGCAGGCCGCTGTCAGCAGCCTCTGACAGGCTGCTCCCAGAATCCCGGCTCCCACTCCCCAGGCGACGCCAGTGCTGGCGGCCACCGACAGAATGGAACCGAGCTGACCGGGGACAGTGTCGGCGACCAGGGCCACGACGCCCAGCGCCAACCCCGCCGGGACGGCGAGTGCGCAGACGACCGCGTCGGCCGGGCGAGTGGGTGATTTCGATTCCCGCGGCACTGGGGTCACCGGGTCACCGTCGTTCCATCGCGGTCCTTCTGCTGGGTGCGGTTCGCTGTGCCCAGCGAGAGGATCCTGTGCGCAGCGAGAAGCAGGGCAACGCCCAGGAGGTATCCGGCCGTATTGCCCGCGACGTCCATGATGTCGGAAGAGCGGCCGCTCTTGGTCAGCCACTGCACCGATTCGATGGCGACGGAGAGGGCGAAGCCGAAGCCGAGGCCGAAGAGGCGGCGACTGAACCCGGTGAACGCGACGACTCCGAGCGGGAGCATCATCGCCGCATTGAGGATGAGCTCCTCCCAGGCGAGGCTGTGAGGTTGCGCGGCATCGTCAAGGAATGCGGCCGGGGTGAGGTTGAGGCTCCGACCGCTGTGGCCGATATTCCCCCAGCCGCCCTGTGGCCGAAGGGTGATGTAGAGGATGACGGCGGATGCGATAACGGTGGCTACCTGGGAGATTCGCACCATCAGTCGCCTATTTTTGCGTAAGGCGATCGCAAAGGCGAACGCGCAGGTGAGGGCCGCCAGCATGCCGATCGTCACGGTCATGACGTTTACATGGAGGGCAATCTTCCACATGGGGGCAAACTCCGATCGAATGATTCGCCAGGGGCTGTCGCCTCGGAACACGATAGTGGCAGATGCCTGTCCAGCCCCAGCCCATGTGTATCCGGAGGTCTAGGCAGCAGTCGTTTGCGGAGAAACCGGAAAGATGGAGGGCGATCGGAAGTCGGGAATCAGAACCGTCCGTGCTCCCGGCGACCCGGTGGCGTCCCGTCAAGCCGCGGCCGGTGGGCCACCACCGTCCAGGAGCACGCCAAGCCGTTCCTGGGCCACCGCCTTGGCGGTGGCCGTTGGAGGGGTCACCCCTCCGGCGCCGCATGGCTCTCCACCCCAACCGCTCTCACCTGCCCTCCCGCCCTGCTCCGTGGGCCGTGCGAACCTGGACGGCTCGCCACCGTCGGTTCGGGCACCGTTGCCCACGGGGACCTCGTCGGCCACAGCCCCGCACCCGGACGCACGCGCCGCCGGCTGCACCGCGCTGCGCTCCTCGCCGGTGCGGGGACGAGGTCGAGCGGGCCGCGGGTCTCGCCGCGGTCTCGGGTGTCGGTGACGAAGGCGGCGTGGATCCGGCCGACGTCGAGCAGGTAGTCGCTCCCCCGCCGGACCCCTCGGCATCGCGGCGCTGGCCGGGGTCGGCCTGCCGGCCGTGCGCGGGCGACGGGACGGTCCGTCAGCCCGTGCGCCAGTTCCGTGAATTCCCCGGTCCCGGAACCCGTTCCAGTGCCCTGCTCGTTCCGCCGCGGCTTTCCAGGCGCCGCCGAACGCGCAGCTCAGGGCACATGTCGCCGTTCCAGCGTCCCGAACCGCCGGGCAGCGCTGGCGGGCGGGACGGATTCCGGGGAAGCTCAGCAGCAACCAGTACTGCGACACCCGGTTCCCGGTCTCGGTGTTCACCCGGGCCGCCGACGTCCCCGCGCAGCTGTTGTCCTCGACGCACCCGTGGCTGCAGGGGGCCGGCTCGGCCGGGTGGAACGCGCCCTTCGGGACGGCCGACCGGAGTTCGCGGTGGGCGCGCGGGAACGGGCGGTCCCGGGCGTGCCATGCTGCTCCGCATGATCGACACTCCCGACAGTGGCGCCTCGGGCCCCACCTGGTCGTTCGCCGGCGCGTGCGAGCCGGCCGACTATCCCGCGGTCGGGGTCTTGGGCGTGCCCGGTGTCCAGCACGCCGGGGGCACGGGCCGCACCCTGTGCGGGATCCGCGGCCGGTACCTGAGGCGCTTCCTGAACCTCTTCGAGCCGCAGTATCCGGGCTCGTGCCACAAGTGCCGGGCGCTTGCCGAGGCCGCGCCGTCCCGGCCGTGCGGACAGGAACGCCTGCACGACCTGCTCCTGCGGGACGCCGACGACGCGCCACTGCGCACGGACCTGCTCGCCGCGCTGCGCCGGGGTGCGTCGATCGCGATCTGGATCACCGGCCCGACAACGGACCTCCAGTCCCACACCCGGCTCGATCTGATGACGGAGGAGGCCGGTCCGGCCGCCGAGGCGCTCGCGGCGGTCGGCAGGTCCGTCACGTTGGCCCGGGTGGAGGACGCCGACCGGCAGTACCTCGTCGTCCTGCCGCCCGACGGCCGCGCCCGCATCGCGCGCGGGGCGGTGGTTCCCGCTCCGGCGGCTGGTCGGTGACCCCGGGGCAGTGGTGCGGGGCGTTCCGTACCGCCGGCTGCCCGGGTTCGGCGTTCAGCGCAGGACGGCGAGTTCGGCCACCACGGCGCGGTGGTCGCTGCGCGGCAGGGCGTGCTCGGAGACGTCGACGGCGGTGAGCGCGGGCCCGTGCAGGACGTGGTCGATCTGGATCACGGCCGGGACGCGGTAGTCGGGGTGGTCCTGGGGCCAGGTGGGGAAGAGGCCCGCGCCGAGCTCCTCGTGGGTGTCGGTCAGGCCGGTGCCGATCAGGTCGCGCATCGGCTTGTGGTCGAGGGTGGCGTTGAAGTCGCCCAGCAGGACCGCGTTGTGGTTGCGTCCGGGCGCGGCGGCGCGCAGGCCGTGCAGGTCCTCGGCCCAACGGCGGGCGTCGCCGAGCGGGTAGTAGGTGTGGACGGCGACGAGCTGCACCGGGCGGCCGCCGACGTCGACGGTCAGGTTGGTGGTCGGCCAGGCCGGGTCGGCGGCGGAGCCGACGGGCAGCCGGGTGTAGAGCGCGGTGTCGGTGCCGGCCGGCCGCTCCCGGTGGGGCAGCAGGGTGCGGATGCCGGCCGCGTCCAGGGCGTCGGCGGCGGAGTCGCTCTGCTCCTCGACCGCGAGCACGTCGATCCGCTGCTCGCGCACCAGGTCGACCAGGGACTTCGGCGAGACCTGCCCCATGAAGTTGTTGCTGGTCGCCACCCGCAGCCGGGGCGCGTCGGCGGGCGCGTGGGCCCCGTCCGGGACGAACCGGGGCACCAGCCACCACAGTTGCAGCACCACCAGCGCGGCCGCGACCCCGGTCAGCCACCGAGCGCGCAGCACCGCCACCACCGCCAGCAGCAGCACGCTGAGCAGCGCCGCGTACGGCAGCCCGGCCATCGGCAGGGCCAGCACCGTGCCGTCGTCCCACCCGAGCAGCCGCACCACCGCGAGCCCGGCCGGGCCCAGCAGCAGCACCCCGCACCCGACCAGCGCGGCGAGCCGCCAACGGCTCCGGCCGGCGGGCGACGCGCTCTTCGACGTACGGTCCGTCACGGTGCTCCTTCCAGGGCGGCGGCCGGCAGCCATGATCACCGGCCGCCGTCGAGAAGGACGGACGCCCGCGCCCGGGGCCCCGGTTCCGCACCACCGGCCGAAGCCGGGCCCCTCGCCGATCTGTACGGCATCATCGGATCCGAACTTTCGTAGCAGGCCTCGCGGCACAGCCCTCCAGAAGGAAGATGGTGCAGATCAACGGATGTGAGCATGCTTCCGTCGCCATCTCCGGGGAGGAACGCTCCGACACGTGCCGGCACCCGCATGGATGCCCCAGCTGTGTCAACCGCCCGGACCGGCGTGCAGTGGGATAGCCGATGCTGCACGTGTCTGTGGGAAAGCGTCCGGGTGACGCGGCACCACATCTCTCACCAGCTCAGAATGCAAAGCGGATCGGTGATCATGCCTGTTCAAGTAACTGACTGCTCCTTCGGCTACCGCAAGGGCTCCCGGGTCCTGGACTCCTTCAGCCTCCGCCTGGGAGAAGGGTGCAGCGTGCTGCTCGGCCCGAACGGCGCCGGCAAGTCGACCCTGCTGGGCCTGATCGCCTCCGCTCTCAGGCCCGAGGCCGGTCGCATCACCCTTGACGGGTTGGACACGAGCAGTTCCAAGGACCTCAAGGCCTACCGTCGGAAGGTCGGCTGGCTCCCTCAGCACGTGCGGCCGGTGCCCGGCCTGCGAGTGCGGGAACAGGCGGCCTACGCGGGCTGGCTCAAGGGCATGTCGCGGAGCGAGGCCTGGGAGCGGTCCCGGCAGGCCATCGAGAAGGTCGGGCTCACCTCGCTCGCGGACCGGCGCAGCGGGGAACTCTCCGGTGGACAGTTACGACGGTTGGGGATCGCCCAGACCCTGGTACACGACGCCCAGGTCGTGCTCCTGGACGAGCCCACGGCGGGACTCGACCCGGTCCAGCGCGGAGTCTTCCGGGAACTGATCGGCGAGCTGCGCCACCTCACGAGTTTCGTCGTCTCCACTCATCAGACCGAGGACCTGGCCGAGACCTACGACTCGGTCGTCGTCCTCGACCAGGGAAAGGTGCGTCATCAAGGGCCCATCGAGTCCTTCCTGACGCTCGCGCCGCACGGTGTCCCCGCGGAACGCCGTGCCGAGACCGCCTATGCCGGCATCGTCACCGGGGAGGTCTGACCGTGCCCTGGCGCACCATCTTCCGGATCTCGTCAGCCGTGCGGGCCATGCCCGTCCTGCTCGTGTGGATCACGATGTACAGCGGCAGAATGACCGGCTGGATCACCGACGGCTACTGGCCTTCCGTCACCGCCCAGAGCAGCTTCCTGCTCAGCTTCACCGCACCCGCCGTCGCGGCCTGCGGGGCCTGGGAAGGCCTCAAGGTGCGCCGGTCCGCGGTCCTCGGTACGGCACCCGCCCGTTCCGCCACCGCCATCGCCCTCTCCGTTCTGGCCCCGACCCTGGCCCTCGGCACGGTCTCCGTCCTGGCCGCCCTGGCCTTGTTCGTTCCGCAGGCCGGTGGGGTTCCGGGCTGGTCCACCCCCGTCGTCATCCTCCTGGAACTGCTGGTCGTCCTCGCGCACGCCGTGGTCGGCTACGTGCTCGGACATGTCCTGCCGCGGCTGCTCGCCGTGCCCCTGACCCTCGTCGCCAGCTTCCTCTGGATGGCCTACCCGTCGACCCTCGACGCCTTCTGGGTCCGTCAGCTCAACGGTCGGAACCTCACCGAGTGCTGCGCGCTGGACCAACTGCCGGCCACCCGGGCGGTCCTCGCGCCGACCGTCGTGGCTGTCGGGATGGTGGTCGCCGCCTGGATCTGGACGAGGCTGCGCGGGAACTACCGGCTGACCGCCGTCCTGGCACTGGCGGCCACGGCGACGGCAGGGGCGGGGATCGCGGCACCTCTCGGATACCGTGCGGCGCAAGCACGTCCGGAAAGCGAGCAGACCTGCACCACGGCGGCGCCACGGGTGTGCCTGTGGCCCGAGCAGCGGGCCGACGCCACCAGCATCACCGACTGGGCGGTCGAGGCCCACCAGCGTCTCCAAGCCGTTGGTCTGGCACAGCCCTTGACGGTGGCACCGTTATCCGCCCGGCCCGGTAAGGACGAGGTGCAATCACTCGTCGCGCTGGGGTACATCCCCAACGGGGCTCCCGACTGCGCCAAGGAGTCGTTCGCCCGCTGGCCCGGCGTGGAGGCGGTCGCCCCACTGTCGTCCTGGCTGAAGCTCACGGCCGGAGTCACCCCCAGGACGGTCGAAGGCAGCTACCGGCCACAGGAGGTGCAGATCGCCCGTCAGGTCATGACACTCCCGCAGGGTGAACAGCTCGCGTGGTTCCGGAAGAACGCGGACACATTGGGTCGCTGCGACGTCAAGCCGGTCCTGGACCCCGCGCAGTACCATCAGCCGGGTGCGCCCTCCTTCCAGGCGGTCCGATGATCTGGTGGCTGCGCATCAGGTACGTTCCCGCCGTCGCCGTCGGCCTGCTCTCCTGCATCCTGCTGGGCAGCGGCGCCGACTCCGTGATGGTCCCCATCCCGGTGGTGATCGGCGGGCTGACGTTCGACCTGCCCATGTCCTCGCTCCTTCCGCTGGTTCCCGTCTGCCTGATCCTGGAGGGCCAGGCCCGTGCCGACGCTGTCGCGGAGCGCGTCGCGGTCCGCGCCGTGGGCGGATGGGACGCGGTCTTCATGGCCGCATGTGTCGTGGTCTGCGCGCTGGCCGCCGTCGTGGCATCCACGGCGGGCGCGGGCAGCGCCGCCACCGCGCTGGCCCGCGACTTCGCCGGCTACCTCGGCCTCGCCCTCATCATCCGCTGGCTCGCGGGAGGGCGAGTCGCCACGGCGGCCACTGCGCTGTTCCCCTTCCTGTGCGCCTCCTTCGGTCTGGTGCACAACAGGCCCGGCATCTGGGCCTGGCCACTGCACGACGCCAGATCAGTTACCGCGTCGATACAAGCTCTGGTCCTGCTTGCCATCGGTGCTCTCTCGCTCGTCGTCCCCCCGTTGCGCCGGCGTGCCGGTGTCGATGGCGACTGACGTCTCGATCGCTGTCGGAGCGGGACCGTCGGATGAAGGGGGCCTCGGTCGTGGCCGCACCGATGACGTGCCCGCCCGAGTCGCGGCAGCGAGCGGTTGCCGCATGACGGGCTGCCGATCCGGCTCAGAGGAACAGGGCGACGATTCCGGCGAGCAGGCCGGCGGCGATACCCAGGACCGTTACGGCCATGAGCCCGACGCCGGCGCTGGTGAGCAGGATGCTGCCCTCCGGGGCGTGGCCGCGCCAGGCGGTCGTCAGCAGCCAGCCGGCCGACACGGTGCCCAGGACGAGGATCATGGCGGCGGCGATGCCGTACTTGATGGCGGGTGACGCCGACGGTTCGTGGGCCACGCCCTTGGCCAGCCGTACCGGCAGCCGGGTGCCGGCCCGGTGTTTTCCGCTCGTGTCCTGTACCACGATGGGCCGGGCCTGGTCCGCGCCGCCGCCGGCGGGGGTGAAGCGGCCCTTGCAGTCGATGCCGTCGTTGTAGCCCTCGCTGTCGGACACCTCGTAGCAGTCCTCCACCACGACGACGCCGTCCGGCGGGCCCAACCCCAGGGCCGCGCTCATCCGCTCCGCGGCCAGCGTCCAGGTCAGCGCCGCCGCTCCGGCGAGGAGCGCCACCGCTAGTACCCCCGCCGCGATCCGTGTTGCCGTCCGCACCCTCGCCGCCTCCCTCCCCGTATCCGCGCCCGCTCGGCGGACCGGTCCTACATCGGCCAACTGATGGTGACAGCAGCGTAGTTGACGTTCAATGCCCGCACCCGCCCGAAAGGTCCCGGGGCCTACCGCCCGACCTGTGGGGCGTGGCGCGCACCCGGCGTGCCGCGAACGCCGACGCCCCCGGCCTGGACAGCCGGGGGCGTCAGCGCGTTCGGGCACGGGACGGGTGCGGCGCCGGCTACTTGACCGCGCGCAGCGCGTTGACGATGCCGAAGCCGTAGAAGCCGTTGACGCGCTTGCCGCCCGCGCAGACGGGGTCCGCGGCGCCGTCGCCGTTCGGACCGGCCGGGCAGCCCGGGTTGTCCGCCTGGGCCTTGAGCAGTGCCTGCAACTGGGCCGGGGTCGCCTCCGGATGGGCGGACTTCAGCAGCGCGGCCACACCGGAGGCGTGGGGAGTGGCCATGGAGGTGCCCTGCTCGTAGCCGTACTGGTTGTCCGGCAGCGTCGACAGGATGCCGCCTTCCTTGGACGGTGTGTCCGAGGCCTGGTACTGGTCGCCGCCCGGCGCCGCGACGTCGATCACGCCGAGTCCGTAGTTGGAGTAGTACGCCTTCGCGCCCTTGGCGCCGGTCGCGCTGACCGTGACGACGCCCGGCAGTTGCGCGGGCAGGTCCCAGCACCTGTGCGGGTCGACCGTCCGGCTCGCCGGGGTGGAGTCGTTGGGGCTGCCGCCGTCGGTGAAGCCGTCGGAGGCCAGGTCGTGGTTGGCGTTGCCGGCCCCGGCGACGTTGAGGGTGCCCTTGCGCTGCGCGTAGAGCTGGGCGCGGTTGACCGCGTCGACGATGGCCTTCTGGTCGGGGTCGTCCAGGCAGTTGTACTGCCACGGGTCCACGTAGTAGCTGTTGTTGGTGATCTGCACACCGTGTTCGGCGGCGAACACGAAGGCGCAGACGACGCTCTCGGCGTAGATCAGCTGGCGCGGGGTGGGCTGGGAGACGGTGATGCCGGAGACCTTCACCCCGGGTGCCACGCCCGCGACGCCGACGCCGTTGCGGGCGGCGGCGATCGTGCCCGCCACGTGCGTGCCGTGGAAGTAGTTCGCGTCCACCGGCCGCCAGGAGCCGTACGTGGTGTCGGCCTTGCCGCTGGCGCAGTTCGCGGACTGCGAGGGGGAGAAGTTCGGGGCGAGGTCCGGGTGGGTGTCGTCGACGCCGGTGTCGATGACGGCGACCGTGACGTCCCTGCTGCCCGGGTTGATCTCCGCGGCCTTGTCCGCGCCGATCGCCCGCAGGGCCCACTGCTCGGCTTCGAGGGGTTCGGTGCCGCTGCCGGACGCCTTCGCGATCGTCGCCACCTCGGCCTCGGACAGGCGCCGCACGGCACCCGCCTCGGTCGTCCCCGCCGCGCTCAGCGGCGCGGTCCGCGTGGCACCCGCCGACTCCACGCCGCGCACCGCGCGCAGCCGCCCGCCGAAGCCGGGGTCCGCCGAGTGGGCGACGATGACGCCGATCCCGTCGTACGTGACGACGACGGTGCCGCCGGCCGCGGTGATGGCCCGCTGCACCTCGGCGATCGTGCGGTGGTCGGTCCTGGTGTTGACGACGTACGACAGGGTGTGCGCGTCCTCGGCCTGTGCGGCGGACGGTATTCGGGGCGCCGCCGAGGCCGAGGCGGGAAGGAAGCCGAGCGAGGCGGTCAGCGCCAGCGCGACCGGGACGGCCAGGCCGAGCCGGGGCAAGGAACGTCGTCGAGCCATGTGGTCTCCGCATCATCAGGGTGGGGGACCCGCCCGACAGCAGAGTGACGGCCGGGCAGGCACATGAGGGTGGTACGGGAGTAAAGCTGTCCACCACCTCGCCCCGATATGCCGACCGTGCCCAAGACGGCCCGCGCGACCGGGAGTTCCAGTACCGGGCACGCCCCCCGGACGTCCGCCAAGGTGCGCGGCCCCGCGTCGAACCGGAGAGCAGGGATCGACAACTGCCCCCGGAACGCCACGGCTTGGTCGCCAGGGCGTACACCGTGACCGGGCCCGGGTCCCCGGCCCCAGCCGCACCGCCCGCGAACCCCCCGGCCCGGGGCCGCCCCTCCACCCCACGGAGGACGCGGCCCCGGGCCGGGACGCGGAGGTGGGGATCAGGCGCCGGGCGGGGTCACGTAGCCGGAGATCTTCCACTTCTTGACGCCGCCCTTGGCGGTGCGCGGGTCGATGTGGCGGTGGGCCACCTTGTTGCTGACGTTGCCCTCGACGGTGTCCAGGGTGCCGTCACGGTTCACCGAGACCACCACGCCCACGTGGCCGCCCTGCTCGTAGGCCGGCGGGCCGTAGACGATGAGGTCGCCGGGCTTCGGCGAGCCGGTGTGGAACAGGTGGTGCTCCTGCCCCCACTTGCCGACCCCGCGCCCGAGCAGGGTGGTCGGGACGCTCTTCACCCCGGCGTGCCGCCAGGTCCACTCGGCGAACGCCGCGCACCAGGAGGTGTTGCGGCAGGTCTGGCCCTTTCCGGTGAGGTACTTCTGGCAGGCCGAGTCGCTCTCGGTGACCCCGATCTGACCGCGCGCCGCCGCCGCGATCCGGTCCCGCAAGGTGGCTGCCGCCGGCGCCGCGGCACCCTCGCGCAGGGCGCCGGCGTCGGCAGTGGTCCCGCCGGTGACGGTGACGGTGGCACTGCTGTCGGCGGTGGCGGTGGAGCCGGCGGCGGGCGGGGTCGCCGGGAGGGCGAGCGCGTCCGCCGCGCCGGTCCCGGCGAGCGCGGCCGCCGTCAGGACGGCGAGGGCGACGGCGCGGCCCGTGCGCTGCTTGAGGGTGGGGAGCGTGAGGTGACGGGTCGGGTACATCGGTGACTCCTTCGAGTGCATCCCGTGCCCCGGGGCGGCATACGAATGCCCGGGTACGGGAGGGGGGTGGGATTCGCCGGGGGTTTCACCGGCTGGTCGTCAGCGTTGCACGGCCGGGCCGCCGACTCCTACGCTGCGCGATCAGATGGTTACTCATTCGTATGCAGTCGGGTATGCGTGCGCTCCGAGCTGCGGATATGCACGGGCCGAAGAAGAGGGGAGCGGACGGATGCCGGACAGGGGAGTCACCGGGCCGGAGGCAGAGGGCGTCGGGGCCGGGCCGTCGGCGCGGGTGGAGCTGGCGCGGACGCTGCGCGAGTGGCGGGCCCGCGCGGGGGAACTGCCGCAGAAGACGGTGGCCCGACGGCTCAACATCGCCCAGACCACCGTCTCCCGCTACGAGAGCCCGGACGGCCGGCACCCGGCGCCGGAGGCGGCAGTCCGCGCGCTCTGGTCCTGTTACCGGCTGGCGGAGGGGGACCTCGACCAGGCGCTCGCCCTGCGCGCGCGGGTGGACGAGGAGCTGCGGGCGGGGGCGGCATCCGCCAAAGTGGCGGCCCCGGTGCCGGTGGCGGCGGTCGCGGTGGCGGCAGGAGCGGCCGTGGGTGAGGCGGTGGTGGCCGCCGGGGCCGGGGAGCCGTCGGCGGCCCCGGCGGCGGGCCGGAGCCGGCACCGGGTCGCCTGGGTGGCGGTGGCGACGGCGGCCCTGGCCGGGGTGGTCGCGGGCGGGCTGCTGGTCCACCGCCTGCTCGCCCCGACGGCGACGACCGGCGGGGCGGACGAGGCCCGCCGGTCGTCGCCCGCCGCCGCGCCTCCTGCCGCCTTCCCGACCACCGACTTCGACATCATCTACGGAAACACCTCCACGAAGGGCACCCTGACCTGGTACAACCGCTCGGTCGGCCTGAGCGGGCAAGGCAAGTCCGAGGACTCGGCCGGCTGTCGGGACACCACGGCGACGAGCTACTCCGCCTCCGGCGGCGAACTGGGCAGCATTCACACCGGCGTCGTCTGCGGCGCAAGCGAGAACTACAACGCCGCAATCCCCGCGGATGTTGCCGGCGGTGCCTCCACCGTCAGGATCTGCCTCGACGACGGCGCCACCCCGCCCGCCGTGCTCAAGTGCCAGGATTCCAGGCGCCCCTGAGAACCGGCCGTGGACGCCGGGTGCGCCGCCAGGTGGCTCGCAAGGACGTGAGCGCTCCGGTCCGCATGACGGCCCGCCCCCCTTGTTGAGGTGCGGGCCATCAGTCCTCGAACACCACGCACAGGAACACCATGGACCATCCGGCTGGGAAACGATCTACGACGGAGCGGGAACCAGGCTGTAACCGGAACGGACAATCCACTGGTCGGCGCATCGTGTCGGTTGGCCACGAAGCCGGCCGCCCCAGGAATCGCCTGGGCGACCGGTCCGTGCCGTGAAAGGATGCCGGTTCAGGACAGGGGAGACGGGGCGTCATGGGGCTGGACTACAGCTACGAGATCTTCACGCCTCCTCGGAACGTCGCAAGGGCACTGAACCGGCTGGCCGAGCTCGCACCCCAAGCCCGCGACACACCACCGCTTCCGGTGACCCTGCCTGGCGGCGAGCAGCTGACCGTGCCGTTCACCTCGAAGTTCAGGAGCGAACCCGTCGACTGCTCGGCAGGCGGCACGCTCGAACTGGACACCTCGATCGCCATCGGTGTCGACGACGCGGTGCGCGAGTTCTTCCTCGACGATTTCGACCGGGTCGACGAGCGGGGACGGGTGTCGGTCGGGTACGTCTACCTGTCCGTCAGGTTCTCGCCCGCGTGGCACCCGGACTTCGCGTCGCTGCAGTTCACCGCGGCCACCTCCGGCATGAGCCGGATGTTCGCGCGGTCCGCGAGCGTCAGGAAGGTGTTCACCGACCTCACCGCCGCCACCGGTGGTGTGTGCTGCCTGCTCGACACCGAGGCCGACGTCTTCGACATCTGCTGGCTCAACGGCGAGACGGTCAGCGGTGAGACCGTCCCGGGCCCCCGCTTCCCGCGCTTCCACGATCTCGTCGCCGCCTGGTGCGCGCCGGCGGAGTAGCACGGCAACCACGCCCACGGAGGTGGCGCCGCAGCCGAGTCGGCCGCGGCGCCGCTCGCCCCTGCCCTCGCCGGGCCGGCCCGGCTCGCCGGCGGCCACCTGCCCGGTCGCCCGCTGCCGGGAAGCGCCCCAGCGCTACCCTATGTGGAGTTAGCCGACACCATGGGACTATGAGGGGGTTCACATGAGACTCGTCCTGGAGGGCGTGTCCGAGGACCTGGCGCGTGAGCTCTTCGCGCTGCTGGGCAGGCACGGGGCGGCGCCGGTGCTCCAGGACGCGCAGTGGACCGTCACCAGGGCCGCGCAACTCCTGCGGGACCTGCCGGCCACCGCCGTGCAGATCATCCGCCTCGCCGCCGAAGGCGAGGGCTGGGTCGCCTCCGGCCACCTGCGCGGCCCCGACGGGTCGGAGTCCCTGCGCGGTCGGTCCGGTGCGATCACCAAGGCCGTCAACCGGGGTGCCGCCAAGAAGCGTTGGCCCGTCGGGATGCCGCAGCCCGTCGAGGCGCAGTACGACCCCGAGAACCCCTCCTACCAGCGCACGACGGGCTACGTCATGAACGAGGACCTGGTCCCCGTCTTCAAGGCCGCCCTGGCCCGCATCGACCGGGAGACGGCGGAGCTCGCCACCGCGACCGTCACCGCGGAAGGCGGCGCCTGATGGACCGCAAGACGTACACCGCCGAGCTCGCCGGTCTGCGCGAGCTGCGCGCCGGGATCGCGGCCGCCGAGAAGCAGGTCGCGGCCGCGCGGAAGGAGCTGGACAGGCTCGCCGCCCAGCGTTCGCGACGGGTGGCCGGGCTGGCGGGGTACGAGGGCGCGAAGGCCGACGCCATCGCGAAGGCCGCGGGCCTGTCGGTCGGCGACGTCGTGCGGATCGCCCCGCTGCTGGACCCGACCCCGGCCGCCGTCCGCGCCGCCGCGCCCGCCCCGGTGCCCGTCGCGGAAGTGGCGGAAGCGGAGGAAGTGGCAGATCCGGCGCCGGTTGCCGAGCCACCCGCCGCCGTCGCCCCGGCGCTGACCCGCCCCGCCGCCGTACTCGAACAGCCGGCCCCGGCCGAGGCCCCGGCCGAGCAGCCGACCCCGGCCGTCGCCGCGCCGGTCGTCCCAGCTGCCCCGGTGCATCCGGTGGCCGAGGCCGGCCCGCGCGAGCTGCCCACCCTCCCCGAGGGCCCGGCAGGCGCCCGGTTCGAGGCCGTGACGATCGGCCTGCTCTCCAAGCGCCCGAACTTCACACAGCAGGCCCGCTCCACGGTGTTCCTGGACGCGGCCGCCGGGATGCTCGCGGTCCGCGACCAGGTCGTCCGGGTCGACCTCGGTGCCCGCACCCCCGGGGAGATCCTGGACGCCGTCCTGGCGACCGCGCCCGGCACCGAGCGCGTCTACATCACCGCCGGCGCCCCCTGGCACGACGGCGCCGAGCGCTACAGCACGCTCAAGGACGCGGTCGCCGCCTGGCTGAACACCCCGTCCGAGCGGTGGACCACCGCCGTCGGCTCCGGCCGCGACAAGCTCGCCGGCCACTTCGTCCACCAGCGCCAGCCCGTCGGCCGCTACGCCCCCACCGCGGCCCCGGACAGCGGCACCACCGAGATCCGCAGCATGGGGGAGTGGTTCGACCCGGACGGCGCCGACGTCGTCACCTGCCGTCAGGCGTTCACCCTGCTGTGGCAGGCGCTGCGCCGCCACTGGGACGACGCGGTCCTCATGGGCTCGCCGTCGCAGACCGGCCGGGACCTGTGGTCGCGCACCGTCCCGGCCACCGGCAAGTGGGCCGGCGGCTACCCGGTCCTGTCCGAGGAGCTGCGCGGCCTGCTGCACGCGACCGGCGGCCAGGGCCGCACCGAGCTGGTCCTGCCCCCGCGCGTGCCGGAGCAGCTGCCCGCCCTGGTGGAGTACGACCGCACCTTCGCCTACGCCAAGCACCTGTGGAAGTCCCCGGTCGGCACCCCGCGCCGCATCACCGCCGCCGCGTTCGCCGCGATGACCGGGGCAGAGCAGGTCAAGGCGCTGATGTCCTGCTCGCACTGGAACGTCAAGGTCACCGTCCCGCAGGGCTGGAACCACGTCGGCCTGCTGCCCGCGCCGGTGACCGGTGACCGCGCCTGGGTCTACCCGTCCGAGCCCGGCACCACGTTCACCACCTGGGCGGGCGGCGCCGAGGTCCACCTGGCGCTGTCGAACCACCTGATGCCGTGGAAGGTCGAGATCCTCGGCGGGCTGCTGTTCGAGGACGGCAAGCCCTTGGATGAGTGGGGCAAGCGCCTCAAGTCGGCGTGGGCGGACCTGACCAACCTCTCCCGCATGCACGGCGACGACCGCCAGCGCACCGCCGCCTACCTCGCCTCCCGCGCCGTCCGCGCGGTGCTGCTGTTCGGCCTCGGGGGCTTCGCCCAGCGCCCGCGACTGGTCTCCGGCACCACCCCGGTCGGTGAGACCCTGCCCGCCGGGGTCGAGATCCTCGGCCGGGACGACCAGGTGGTGACCTGGCAGCGGCAGGCCGGCTTCTCCCGCGACCCGTACGCCCACCCCGAGTGGGCGGCCTACGTGTGGTCGGGGGCGCGGGCGGCGCTGCTGGACATGAGGTACCGCCAGGGCAAGGAGGTCATCGGCCACGCCGGCGCCCTGCACGCGAAGCCCGGCACCGTCGTCTACTTCGGCACCGACGGCATCGCCCTGACCGAGCGCCAGCCCTGGCCCTACCGCGGCGAGCCCGGCGACTACCTCCTCAAGGGCCACCTCACCGGCCCCGTCGAGCACCCCACCAGCCAGGAGCAGTACCTGAAGCTGCGCGGCCTGGGCCGCGCCGAACTCGCCGCAGAGGAGACCCGGTGAGCCCGGCCGACCCGAACCAGCCCAACGAGGCCGCGCGGCTGACCCAGCAGCTCATCGACCACGGCTACACCAAGCGCCAGATCGCCACGATGCTCGGCCGCGACGCCTCCCTCGTCTCCCAGTTCTTCACCAAGGGCAAGGGCGCGAGCATGGTGGGAGCGCTGCGCCAGCTGGTCCGGGCGGTCCGCGGCGGCGAGCGCGACGAGGAGACGCTGTCCGGGATCGCGGAGGCGAACACCAGCCGCCGCCGCACCAGGACCGGCCAGAAGGCCCGGGTCCGGGGCAAGGACACGGTCGGCGAGGCCGGCGGGTCGATGGCCGGCCGCGCCGGGAGACAGGCCATCAGGTCCGGCGCCTCCCACCTCGCACCCGTGGTGCACGAGACCGGCCGGGCCGGCGGCCGCCTCGCCTTCACCGTCCGGATGAAGGCCGACCAGTACGTGTACTCGGCGGGCTCGGAGCAGGACTCCGGCGGCATCCGGCGCGGGTTCGTCCCCCGCGCGGACGGCACCGAGGAGCGCACCTACGGCTCCGCCGGCACCGGGGGCTTCGACGCCGCCGAGTGGTCCCGGCGCGTCGCCGACCACCACGGCGACGTCACCGAGGCCATGAAGGCCTGGCTGGTGGAGACCGGCCGCGCCATCGCCGACGCCGACATCCAGTACCTCGAAGTCCGCGGCTGGATCCCCGGGGAGAACCGGTGAGCGCAGGACATCCGGACCGGCACACCGCACCGGACCCCCACCGCCCCGCATGGTTCGCCGGCTCCGACGAGAAGCTCACCGTGCTGCGCCGCGCCGCCGAGGCCCGCGGGGTGGCCCTCGACCCGGCCACCCCGCCGAGCGAGGAGGACGCCCAGGAGCTGACCGACCGACTCGCCGACATCCTCCTGGCAGAGGGCGGCTTCGACGGAGACTGGCGGACCACGCCGTTCGGCGACCTGGTCGAAGGCCTGATCGACGCCCTCCACCGCTACGCCTACCCCGACGAGCACTGACCCCCCAGCACCCGGCACCCAGTATGCGAAGGAGACACCCGCGTCGTGGAGAGCACCACCGCCACCGCCGAGCAGGACGCGCCGGCCCGGACGCCGCTCCCGGCGCAGCCGGTCGACACGGCCGCGAACCCGCTGCCGCTGCACGGGTTCCAGAAGGACGCCGTCGCGGCCGCCGTGCGCGAGGTGAAGGACGGCGGCCGCGCGACGGTCGTCGCGGCGACCGGCTCCGGGAAGACCCTGATCGCCGCCGGCTGCGCCCGGCGCCTGGCGGCGAGGGGCCGGGTCCTGGTGCTGGTGCCGACGATCGAGCTGCTGGAGCAGACCGCCGAGGCCTGGTCCCTGCGAGGCGGACGCCGCGGCCTGGCGGTGGCGGCCTGTTCACGGGGGGAGGCGCTGGAGAGCGCGGAGGCCGGCGGCCGTGTCCATGCCCGGATGACCACCCAGGCCGCCCGGATCACCGATCTCGTCGCCGGCGCCCCCGACGACCAGCCGGTGACCGTGTACGCGACCTACGCCTCGCTGGAGCGGATCGTCCAGGCCCACCGCGAGTTCGGCCTGCCCGCCTGGGACCTGGTCGTCATCGACGAGGCGCACCGGACCGCCGGCGCCGAGAGCAAGGCGTGGGCGGCGGTCCACGACGACGCCCAGGTCCTCGCCACCCGGCGGCTCTACTTCACCGCGACCCCGCGCATCGCCGACGACCGGCGCGCGAAGGACGGCCTGGCCGACCTCGCCGAAGCCGACGGCCAGGCCCTGCCCGCGCTGTGCTCCATGGACGACGAGAGCATCTACGGCCGGACCGTCTTCACCTGGACCCTCGGCCAGGGCATCGAGCACGGCTACCTCGCCGACTACCGCGTCCTGGTCCCCGTCGTCACCGACGAGGACCTGCGTGAACTGCTCCGCCTCCCCGCCGTCGCCGACCTGCGCACCCAGCGCTCCAACGAGGAACTGCTGCGGCTGGCCCTGCAGATCGCCGTGCTGCGCGCCGTCGCCGACCTCGACCTGCGGCGGGTCATCACGTTCCACTCCCGGGTCAGCGCGGCGCGGGAGTTCGCGGACACCCTGCCGGACGCCTCCCGGCTGCTGGAGGACGCGGAGCGCCCGGAGCGGATCTGGGCGAAGGCGGTGGCCGGCACGGATCGCCTGCGCGACCGCCGGGCCGCGTTCGCCGAGTTCAAGGCCCACATCGGCGAGGACGGCGAGGAGTGCGGCATCCTCTGCAACAGCCGGCTGCTGACCGAGGGCATCGACGTCGCCGCGGTGGACGCCGTCTGCTTCGCCGACCCCAAGAGCTCGGTCATCGACATCGTCCAGGCCGTGGGCCGCGCCCTGCGCCAGTCCTACCGGCAGGGCAAGGTCTCGTGGATCGTCATCCCGGTCTACCTGCCGACGCCTCAGGTCGGCGACGACACCGTCACCGCGCACCCGGCCGAGGTCCACGACGCCGGCGAGGCCGTGAAGGCGGAGGCCGATACCGAGATCGAGGCGTCCAGCTTCCGTACGATCTGGCGGGTCCTGCGCGCTCTCGCGGCGCACGACGCCCGGGTGGTCGGCCGGATCACCGAGCTGCGCGCCCACCGCTCCCAGGGCACCGCGCACACTACCGCGGCCAAGACCCCAGAGGGCGGGCACGGCGATCAGCAGCCGGTGGCGCCGGTCGAGTGGCTGAAGGTCGACGCCCGTCGGCACGCCGCGCGCATCCTCCAGACCGTCAAGCTGCGCGCGTTCAACCCGCGCGCGGTCGAGTGGCAGCGGATGCACGCCGTCGCCGCCGGGTTCCACACCGGGCACGGCCACCTCGACCCCGTCGACAGGACGAGGCACGCCGAGCTGATCTCCTGGCTCGTCCGCCAGCGCCATCTCCACGGTCAGGGCCTGCTCGATGCCGCCCGGGTCAGCGAGCTGGACGCGCTCGGCATGATCTGGTCGAAGAACGCCAACGCCTGGGAACGCGGCGCCGCGTACGCCGCCGCGTTCCACCGTCGGCACGGCCACCTCGCCATCCCGGCGACCGCGAAGCTGGACGACTACGCGGTGGGCGCGTGGATGCGCCGCCAGCGCAAGGCCGACAACCTCACCGGCGACCAGGCGGCGAAGCTGGACGCGCTGGACGAGCTGTGGCGCCTGGAGCCGGACTGGAACCGCTCCTACCGCCGCCTGCTCGCCTACCTCGCCGCCGGCGGAGCCCTCGACGGCCCGGTGAACCGCACCGGCGGCGAGGCCGACCCGGCCTTCCGCCCCGGCACCTGGCTGCGCAAACAGGACAAGGCCCGCACCGACGGCAAACTGACGAATCGTCAGATCACGCTCCTGGACGCCCTCCACCGGCACGCCGGGACCACCACCGGCGGCCGGACCGGGTGATGCTCCACCGAAGGGCGGCCCGCGGAGCCGCCCTTCGGCGAGCGCACGTCCGACGTGCGCCGTGCGTCCCCCGACGGTCCGGGGAGCCGACCGCCCCCGGGCGCCGGCGGTACTGCTACTTCTGCCAGCCGACGGTCTCGGGCAGCGGGCTGTAGAAGATGGCGGCGCCGACGTTGGCGAGGCCCTTGCGGATGCCGTAGGTGGAGGGGCCGCTGTAGAGCGGCAGCAGGGAGTACTGCTGGAGGGCCTTCTGCTCGACCTCGTTGACGGCCGCGATCTGCTGGCCGAGGTCGGCGATCTCTCCGGTGGCGCGGATCTCCTTGTCCAGTTCGGGGGTGCCGGCTCCGGTGATGTTGGAGTCGCGGTCGGAGCAGTAGAAGTCGCACAGGTACCGGGCGCCGAAGGGGTCCGTCGAGCGGTTGCCGGAGATGAACAGGTCGAAGCGGCGGTCGCTGAGGACCTTGGAGAAGTCGTTCTCGGAGACCTTGTTGACGTCCACCTTCACGCCGACGGCCTTGAGCATCGCGGTGAACGCGCCGGCGGTGGCCTTCTCGATGGGGCCGTCGCCGAGCAGGGTGTAGCCGATCGCGAGCTGCTTGCCGTCCTTGGCGCGGATGCCGTCGGCCCCGGGCTGCCAGCCGGCCGCGTCCAGGGTCCTGCGCGCCTGCTCCGGGTCGTACTTCAGCACGGAGGAGACGTTGTCGCGGTAGCCCTGCTGGAAGCTGTAGAGCACCGACGAGCCGGGCAGCGGCTCGGTGTAGTCGAGGCCCTGGAACCGGATCTTCGCTATCTGGGCGCGGTCGATGCTCTCCTGCACGGCCTTGCGGACCTGGACGTCGCCGAGCAGCGGGGACTTGGTGTTGAGGTACAGCGAGTACTCGAAGGGGCTGCCGCCGCTGCGGATCTCGGCGTCCTTGACCGTCTTCACCTGCTTGAGGTTCTCCGCCGTCCCGACGGGGGCGTAGTCGAGTTCGCCGTTCTTGAAGGCGTTGATCGAGGCGGCGCTCTCCAGGTTGACGTAGACGCGCTTGTCGAGCTTGCCCGGCCGGCCCCACCAGGTGGGGTTGCGTACGAAGGTGATGTTGCCGGAGTGGTCGTCCCAGGTGCCCACGGTGTACGGCCCGGTGCCCCACTCGGGGTGGGCGGTCTTGACGTACGCCTTGTTGAAGTTGTCGACGGTGGCGGCCTGGGGGTGCAGGAAGGTGGTGAACAGCGCGGACCAGGAGGCGTTGACGCCCTTGAAGGCGATGACCGCCTGCTTGTCGTCCGCGCCCCGGGTGACGGAGGTGATGCGGTCGTAGCCGTCGGTGGAGGAGGCCGCGTACTCCTTGTCGGAGCCGTTGTTGGCCTTCCAGGTGGCCTCGATGGCCCGCCAGTCGATCGGGGTGCCGTCGTTGAACACGGCCTTGGGGTTGAGGGTGATGACGACCTTCTGGTCGCCGCCCTCGACGGAGACCTTCACGTCGCTGTAGTAGTCCGGGTTGTACTGGACCTCGCCGGTGGGCGAGTAGGTGATGGCGTCGGCGTTGTACCAGGACCAGACCCGCAGCGCGTTCAGGGTGCCGTTGACGTTGAACGGGTTGCCCTGCTCGTCGAAGGTCCCCGCGGTGGTGTAGGTGCCGCCGTCCTTGATGTTCTCGTACGGCTGGGGGTTGTAGTCGGTGACGGAGGACGCGACCTTGGCGGCGTTCTTGGCGTCCTGCCCGGGGGATGCGCCGGTGGAGCCGCCGGAGGGGGACGAGGAGGAGCAGGCGGTGGCGGCGACCGAGACGGCCGCGGCGAGCGCGAGGGGCAGGGCGAGCTTCCGACGCATGGGGTGTCCTTGGTGGGATTCGGTGAGACGGGGAAGAGCGGGGGGCGGGGGTCAGACCGCGTGGCAGGCGTACCGGTGGTCGGAGCCGTCCGGGGCGCCGACGGTCGCCGGCCGCTCGGTGCGGCAGCGCGTGCGTACGGCCTCGTCGGCCTCCCGGTGGAGCGGGCAGCGGTCGACGAACACGCAGCCCTGCGGCAGCCGGGCGGCGCTGGGCTGCTCGCCCGCGAGGACGATGCGCTCGCGGTGGCGCTCGCGCTCCGGGTCGGGTACCGGGACGGCCGACAGCAGGGCCCGGGTGTACGGGTGCCGGGGCCGGGCGAAGATCTCCTCGGTGGCGCCGGACTCGACGACGTGTCCGAGGTACATCACCGCGACGCGGTCGGAGAAGTAGCGCACCACGGCCAGGTCGTGCGCCACCACGAGGTAGGCCAGGCCCAGTTCGCGCTTCAGCCGGGCGAGCAGGTTGATGATCTCGGCCTGCACGGAGACGTCCAGGGCGGACAGCGGCTCGTCCAGGACCAGCAGCCTCGGCTCGCGGGCCAGGGCGCGGGCGATGCCGACGCGCTGGCGCTGGCCGCCGGACAGGGCGGCGGGGAAGCGGTCGCCCATGGCGCGGTCCAGGCCCACCAGGTCCAGGAGTTCGGTGACCCGGGAGCGGACGGCGGTGCGGTCGGCGCCGGCGGCCTGGAGCGGTTCGGCCAGCAGGTCGAAGACGGTCAGCCGGGGGTCCAGGGCGTCCGTCGGGTCCTGGAGGACGATCTGCACGTGGCGCCGCAGCTCGCGCACCTCGGCGGCCGAGCGCAGCGTGGCGACGTCGGTGCCGGCCACCTCGATGCGGCCGCCCTCGGGGGCGCGCAGCCGCAGCACCTCGCGCAGCGTGGTGGTCTTGCCGCTGCCGGACTCCCCGACCAGGGCCAGGGTTTCGCCCGCGCGCAGTTCGAAGCCGACGTGGCTGACCGCGTGCAGGGTGCCCACCCGGCGCTTGAGCAGGGCGCCCTTGGTGACGGGGAACGTCTTGACCAGGTCCTCGACGCGCAGGACCACCTCTCCGGCGGTCCGCTCGGCGGGGCCGGCCGTCGGCACGGGAGGGGCCGCCCCGACCGGGTCGAGGCTGCCGTCGGCGATCTCCCGGGCGCGGTGGCAGGCGGCGCGGCCGGGCCGCCCGGCCGGCGCCGGTGCGTTCAGGTCCGCTGAGGTCAAGTCCGGTGCAGCCAGGCCTGGTTCGGTGGTCCGGCACACGTCCACGGCCACCGCGCAGCGGGGCGCGAAGGGGCAGCCGCCGGGCAGGGCGACCAGGGACGGCGGCTCCCCGCCGACCGGGACGAGGGGCCGCGGGACGCCGCTGTCCACGGTCGGGACGCTGGCCAGCAGGCGGGCGGTGTAGGGCATCGTGGGACGGCGGAAGAGCTCGTCGACGCCCGCGTGCTCGACGATCCGCCCGGCGTACATGACGGCGACGTCGTCGGCGTGGCCGGCCACCACGCCCAGGTCGTGGGTGATCAGGACGAGGCTGGCTCCGGTCTCGCGCTGGGCCAGGCGCAGCACGTCGAGGATCTGCGCCTGGACGGTGACGTCCAGCGCCGTGGTGGGCTCGTCGGCGACGAGCACCGAGGGCTTGTTGGCGATGGCCAGGGCGATGACGACGCGTTGGCGCATGCCGCCGGAGAACTCGTGCGGGAAGGACTTGGCGCGTTCGCGCGGGTCGGGGATGCCGACCAGGTCGAGCAGTTCCACCGCCTGCTCCCAGGCGTCCTTCCGGGACAGCTCCCGGTGCACGCGCAGGGCCTCGGAGAGCAGCCGGCCGACGGTGAAGATGGGCGTGAGCGCGGACATCGGGTCCTGGAAGACCATGCCGATGTCCTTGCCGCGGACCCGGGAGAGCTCCTTGTCGTCCATCGCCGCCAGGTCGCGGCCGCCCAGCAGGATCCGGCCGCCGATCCGCGCGGTGGGCGGCAGCAGGCCCATGACGGCGAGGGCGGTGGCGGACTTGCCGGAGCCGGACTCGCCGACGATGCCCAGGGTGCGCCCGGGCAGCAGGTCGAAGTCGACGCCGCGCACGGCCTCCACCGGCCCGGCCTCGGAGGGGAAGGAGACGCTCAGGCCGCGGACGGACAGGACGGGTGCGGGCCCGGCGGGGTCGGTGGACCCGGTGGGAGCGGTCGCGGGCCCGGTGCGGGGGGCGGGTGCGAGGGTCATCGTCGGGCTCCTGCCGCGCCGGTGGTGGACGTGGGGTCGAAAGCGTCGCGCAGGCCGTCGCCGACGAAGGTCATCGAGACGGTGAGCAGGACGGTCAGCCCGGCGGGGAAGGCGAAGAGCCAGGGGGCGCTGGTGATGGTGCCCGCGCCGTCGGCGAGCATCGTGCCCAGCGACACGTCGGGGGTCTGGACGCCGAAGCCGAGGAAGGACAGGGCGGTCTCGCTGAGCACGGTGGAGACCACGCCCAGGGTGAGGTTGACGATGAGCAGGGAGCCCAGGTTGGGGATGATGTGGCGCAGCACGATGCGCAGGGGGCGCACGCCCATGTACTCCGCGGCGCGCACGTAGTCGCGCTCGCGCAGGGACGTCGACACCGACCAGACCACGCGGGCGGTGGACATCCAGCCGAACACCGTCAGGACGAGGATGAGGACCCGCCAGTCGCCCGCCAGCCGGTGCGAGACCAGGGCGAGGACGAGGAAGGACGGCACGACCAGCAGGAAGTGGATGAGGGCGAGGGTCGCCTTCTCCACCCGGCCCCCGACGTAGGCGGCGCCCGCGCCCACGACCGCGGCGAGGGCGACGGTCAGCAGGGACACGGTCACCGCGATCACCAGCGAGCGCTGGAGGCCGTGCACGGCGGCGGCGTAGACGTCGTTGCCGCCCTGGTTGGTGCCGAACCAGTGTTCGGCGCTCGGGGCCTGGGTGAGGGCGGAGAAGTCGGTGTCCGCGAAGCCGTACGGGGTGAACAGGCCGCCGAGCGCGCTGAACAGCACGAGCAGCAGGAAGATCACCACGCCGGCGACGGCGGTCCGGTTGCGCAGGAAGCGGCGCAGGTAGAGGCGGCGCCGGCCCAGGTAGCGGCCGTCGTGCTTGTCGTGCTCGGCGGCCAGGACACCTTCGGCGGCCGCGTCGGGACCCACAGGGGTCACAGGGGTTACAGGAGTGCTCATCTCAGCTCACCCGCACCCTCGGGTCGAGGAGGACGGTGGCGATGTCCGCGAGGATCGCGCCGACCGCCGTCAGGGCGGCGGCGAACGCGGCGGTCGCCACGGTGCCGTGCACGTCGTTCTTGCTGATGGTCTGGATGAAGTACTGGCCCATGCCGTTCCAACCGAAGATCGTCTCCGTGAGCACCGCGCCGGTGAACACCGCCGGGATGCCGAAGGCCACGGACTGGGCGGTGGGGATCAGCGCGGTGCGCAGGGCGTGCCGGCGGATCGCCTGGGCGCGGGTCAGCCCGGTGGCCCGGGCGGTGCGCACGAAGTCGGAGCCGATGACGTCCAGCAGCAGCGAGCGCTGGGTGAGGTGGTAGCCCACGTACCCCGTCAGGGTCAGGGTGAGCGTCGGCAGCACCAGGTGCAGCAGCCGGTCGCCGACCGTCGCCCAGAACCCCTCCACGCCGGGCGAGTTCTCGCCCGCGACGTACAGGAAGTGCCAACCCGCCTGCTCGTTCAGCCGGATGGCCAGCAGCACCAGCGCGAGGGCGGCGATCGACACCGGGACGTTGAACAGCGCCATGGACAGGGCCTGGGCGGCCCGGTCCCGCCAGCCGTACTGGCGCGAGGCGGTGTGCACCGCGAGCGCGACACCGACGACGACGGACAGGACCGTCGCACCGGTCACCAGCTCGGCGCTGACCAGGGAGCGGTAGCCGATCTCCCCGTTCACCCGCACCCCGACCGGGGAACGGCCCCAGTCGAAGCGCAGGACCACCCCGGTCAGCCAGTCCCACCAGCGGTGCAGCAGCGGCTCGTGCGGGTCCAGGTTGTAGGGGGCCAGGGCCCGGGAGATCTGCTCCTCGGTGCGGACCGGGCGCAGCTCCTTGAAGTTCGAACGCGGGTCGAGGAACCAACTGGCCAGGAAGTAGGTGGCGTTGGTGGCCACGGCGATCACCAGGAACCAGCCCGCGGCCCTGCGGGTCACGTACCGGAGCACGGACGCCACCTCCCCACCGGATGCGACGGGTACGGCCGGGGAGCGCCGGGTCTGGGGGAGTTGGGCATGCGGGTGGAACTTCCTCGATCCAAGGGGTGGTTGCACGACCGTGCAGAGGCCAGTCTGTGTGCGAGCGACACCCGGCACCAGGGACCAGGGCAAGTGGACACGAACACGAAACGCGCCCGCAGCACATGGACGCGTTCGCGTCACAATTCGTCGAATCCGCAGGTCGCAGGGGCCGCGGCGGCCACCGGTCCGCGCCGTCGCCGAGCGTCGGCGGGCGCGCCGCCGGCGGCGGACCACCCGCCGCCGGGAAACAATCACGCCATGGACAAGGACATCACCCGCACGGTGGACGCCCTGTACGAGGCCGACGACGCGGACGTCTCCGTGCTGCGCGCCGAGGTCGAATCGCGGGTTGCCACCGGCGAGTTCGACTGGGCCGGCGGCCTCGCGGCGGAACTCGCCGCCCGCACCGCCGCCGGCCGGGACCTTCAGGGGCACTGCGCCGCGGCCCTGTACTGGACACTGAACGCCCTGGCCGCCCGCCCGGGCCCGCAGAGCCTGCGCGCCCTGGTGCGCGTGCTGGACTCGCCGCACCCCGGCGTCTCCCCGCGCTACCTGGCCGCGGTCGTCGCCCACGGGCACCGCATCGAGGACATCGCCGACGAGGTCTTCGACCGGGCACCCGAGACCGCGGACGCGCGCGAGTTCGCGGCCTGCCTGCTCCACGAGACGGTGCTCGTCTCGGACGCGGTCAACGGCCACCCCGCGCTGCGCGCCTTCGCCGACACCCTCCTGGCCGAGGGCCACCCGCTCGCCGTACTGCCGCTGGCCCTGCTGCCCGAAGAGCACGGGCTGCGGCGCCCCGCGGGAGCCGCCGACGACTGGACCTGGACGGTCCCGGCCGTGTGGCCGGAGCCGGGCGACGCGCTGGAGACCACGCCGGCGACGCGGCAGCGGGCGGCCGCGGCCGAACCGACCGAGACCGGCGTACCCGCCACGACGGAGGCCATGGGCGCGGCCGTCGCCCACTGGCTCGCCCAGTCCAACGGCAAGCTCGCCGCCCAGGAGTTCTGGCTACCCGACCCGGTCGCCCCCGAAGACCTCCCGGCACTCCTCGCGCTCCTGCCGCTCACCCCCTGGCCGCCCGGCCAGACCCCGGCCCGGCTCCACCCCTCCGACCCCGACCTCGCCCTACGGACCCTGCTCACCGCCGCCCTGCGCGCACCGGCCTACGGCCACGGCAACTACGGCGCCTACGGCAGACTCGCCGCCTGGCGCTCCCTGGCCGCCCTGACCGGCACCCCCGCCGACGCGCCGATCACCCGGACCGCCGACCGCGTGCGGCAGACGACCTGGCTCCGCCTCGGCACCGCGTCCGCCCCCTGGTTCCACAACGTCGCCTGGGACCTCGCCCTCGCCGCCCTACACCCCGACGGCCGACACCTCGCAGTCCTGGCCGCCACCGACACCGACTGACCACACGCCACCCCGGCCGACAGCCCCGCGACCGCAACCCGTCCTCCGGGTAGCCCCCTCCGGCCTGCCCCGCTCGCCCTTCCCGTCACCGGCAGCAGCGCTACCGCCCTCGGCTGGGCCTGCGCCCCGATACCGGTGAGCGGGGTGCCGGCGACGCCCGTCGAACTGTCCATCGGCCGACGTTATGATGTTCGATGCTCTACAGAGCGTGTCGAACAGCATGGGGGGAACATGGGCATCGATGGTGCCGGAACGGGGTTCGGCGCTCATCCGGAGAAGCTCGGGGACGCGGGCGACAAGCTCGTCGCGGCCGGCGGGGACGTGGGTGGTGTCAAAGCGGCCCTGGACAAGCTGAACATGTCCGACCCCGCCGTCCTCGGCGAGTACGGCGCGGGCGACGCGGCGAAGGCCTTCTGGCAGGCCTGGCAGGACGAGCTCCAGGTGAACGTCGACGCGCTGAAGGATCTCGGCGGCAAGGTGCACACCACCGCGGCCAACTACGCGACCACGGACCACGGTGTCCAGCAGCAGTACCAGCAGGGGGCCTGACCGTGGCCGACCACAGCGCGCACCCGCTCGGCGGGCCGTCGGGCAGCCAGCGCCAGCAGGCCGAGAAGCTGAAGAAGACCATCGACGAGTCCCACGGCATGTGGGGCGCCGGCGACCTCAAGTACGCCGTCCACGACGCCCTGCAACTGCCCGCGCCCAAGGGCGACTCCGGCAAACTAGGCGAACTCGCCGCCGCCTACAACACGGCGAGCGGCCGGCTGGACCAGATCCAGATGACGGTGACGCAGGTCGGCTCGCAGCAGCTGCCCGACGCCTGGACCGGGCAGGTTGGGGAGAAAGCCGCGGAGGTGGTCAAGGCCTCCGCCGACGACCTCGGGCGCTGCCGCGACGCCCTGGGCAAGGGCCGGGACCAGCTCAAGACGCTGGCCGGCGCGCTGAGCGAGGCTCAGGTCCTGCACGGGCAGGGCCACGCGCCGCTGGCCGAGGCGCTGAAACTGCTGCACGACATCACCGTCGGCGATATGCCGGACCCGGTCCACTGGGACGACGACACGATGCACACCGCCCAGGCGAAGGCGAGGGAGGGCATCAAGTCGGTCCACGACGCCGCGGTGAAGGCCGAGAACGCGGGCCGCGCCGCCGCCCGCGAGCTGAACGCGCTGGCGGGCAAGGCGCTGGCGGGCAAGTTCAAGAACAAGGGCCTCAGCGCGGAGGACAAGCTGGTCATCGTCGATGCCGCTCTCGCCGGCAGCCAGGAGTACGGCAGCATCCTCACGGCCAACGACGTGACGCGTGCCGGCCAGGTCATGGACAAGATGAGCGAAGCCGACAGGGCACGCTTCGACCAGCTGCTGGCCGGCTGCAAGTCCCCCGAGGAGCGCGCCTATCTGATGAAGGCGCTCGCCGCCGGGCACAGCTACGACGAGGTCAAGAAGTTCGACGACCTGATCCACGAACACGCCGACGATCCCGACTGGCTCGCCGATCGGATATCCCCGGTGCAGCTCGACGCGACCTCCACCCAGAAGACGGACACGGCCTACCAGGGCGTCAAATGGGGTCAGGGACCGTATCCGACCTGCGTGGCGGCCTCGACCGTGACCGCCCGGGCGATGGTCGACCCGCTCTTCGCCTTCCAGCTCACCACCGGCGGTCACCCCGGCGACCCGGCCTACGACAACGGTCAGGCGTCGAAAGAGCGATGGGACAAGGAGACCAACCGGGTCTACGACACCCGCTCCTGGTGGCACTTCGACAAGGGCGGGATGTGGGACTGGGAGTCCGACGACGTCGCCGACGAGGAGATCGGCAAGCACACCGGCGCGGAGTACCACAACGTCGACCTCGACAGCCGCGACAAGCGCCAGAGTGCGCTGACCGAGATCGAGCAGAAGATCGACGAGGGCAAGCCCGTCCCCGTGTCGGTCCGCGGAGACGGCGGCCACCAAATGATGATCATCGGACACCGGGGTGACCAACTGGAGCTCTACAACCCCTGGGGCTACACCGTCTGGGTCAGCGAGAGCGACTTCATCAACAACCACATGGGCGGCGCCTCCGACGACAGCCTCCCCAACGTCACAAGCGTCCGAATGCCCAAGTGAGGCACCAGATGAACACCCCACAACCCCAGAGCGACAGCCGGCTCGCCGAGCTGGACGTCGAGATCCTGCTGCGCTTCGGCCTGCCGCACCCGGGACCGCACCGCTCCACCCTGTTCGGCGACGGCGCGGTGGCCGCCGCGATCACCGTCGACCGGCTCGGCGCGCTGCCACGGGCCCTGGCCTTCCTCGGCGAGACCGTCCGCGCCGGCGGCACCCGCTTCGCGGCCGCCCTGCCCGAACCGCTGCCCGGACCGGCCGCCACGGTGGCCCGCGGCTGGCTGGAGGCAGCCGCCATGGTCGTACAGGACCCCACAGGGGACCAACTGGTCGCCCGCTGGCTCGACGCCGTCGCCGCCGTCCTGGCGCTGCGCATCACCCACCGGGAAGCGACCCCGTGAAGCGCAGGTGGCGCCTCGTCCTGCTGGTGGTCGTCGTGGCGCTGGCCGTCCCGGCCACCATGCGCGCGGTGACCGTCCACCGGAAGACCACTGGCAAACTCGACCACGGCACCGTATTCACCCAGACCTCGGGACAGATCACCGTCAAGCCCGGCGAGCTGTTCTCCGTGGAGGTGCCCGCCTACCGGTTGGCAGGCGACGTCTGGAGCATGGCCGCTCCAGCCCCCGACCCGGCCGTCGCGAAGGCCGCCGGTGACGAGTACGTCCACAACTTCGACGTCAGGGACCTGTTCGACTTCGGCGAAATCGGAAACACCGGCTCGGGCGGCCGCTACTACTTCACCTTCCGCGCCCAGAACCCCGGCCGTACCACCATGACCGTGCACATCGCCTACCGCGACGAGCTCGGTGGGGACTGGCCCGGAGGGCCGGACCAGATCAAGCGCCAGTTCACCGTCGACGTCAGCTCCGACGCACCCCGCTGAACCGTTCTGAGGAGGCCGGTCGGCCCGCCCGAACAGCAGAGGCGGGTGGGCCGACCAGGGTGCTGCCGTGCGCAGGTGTCGAGCACCTGGACCGTCGCCGCCCCGAGGTGCTGGCGGTGCACCGCCTGGCGCCGGGGCCGATGGCAGCGTCCCGGCCGGTCCGTCAGGTGTGGAAGCGGACGCGGATCATGAGGGCGTCCTCGGCGAGTCCGTCGAGGTAGCGGTAGGCGAAGTCGTAGTACCGGGCGCCGGCGAGGACCTCGGGATCGGACGACGAGCCCGTGCCGTCGATCCACTCGCCGTCCAGGGTGAGCAGCACACTGGGCGTCACCGCGTAGGCGGTCTCACGGTGTACGAACTGCTCACGGGTGTGGGCGTAGTGGCCGACCGGATCGGACATGCCCGCCCACCGGCGGGTTCGCTCGTCGCCCGCCAGCAGGGCTGCGGCCCGGACGACCGGCTGCTCGCGGTACGCGGCCCAGGCCGTTGCGCCGTCGGGGGCCTGCTCGTTCATGGCGCTCAGGGACAGCGAGGGTTCGAAGCCGACGCTGAAGGCGGCCCAGCGGTCCCAGTCGGCGCCCGCCTGTTCCGCCACGGGCGCGCGGTCGACGTCCAGGTCGAGCAGGCCGCGCGGCCCACCGTCGCAGCGCCCGGCCGGCTGCGGCGGTCGCGGTCGGCCGTCGAGCAGGAACGGGTTGCGAACCAGCCGCGGATCGGCCTCGTACCCGGCGCGGACCGCGAAGCCGTCCGTGCGGTATCCGCCGTAGACGTGCCACCACTGCCACTCGCCCTGCCAGACGCCGCCCGGAGGGATCTCGGCGTCGTTCCAGAACGGCGCCATCGCGGCGGTGAGTGCTTCCGTCACGTCGGCGGGATCGGTGGGCGCCAGACAGACGGTGATGATTTCTCGGGACATGGACCGGCTCTCGTAGGCGGGTTGCCCACCGTAGCCACGGCCTGCGGGTCCGTGAAAGGCGTTTTCGGCCTGCCGGCGGGCAGGCCCGCCCTCCCTGGCGGGCATGCCGAGCGTTCGACGAGGGCCCGTACGCGCTTCCGACATCCCACCCCACCGCCGACAGGTCACCAGCGGCCCGGATAGCGCCACCCCCGCCGGGGCATAGCCCCGAACCCTGGGCGAGCCGGGCGAGCTCTGACGGTACGTCGCCCGCACGGTGGGCGAGCCGGGCGAGCTCTGACGGTACGTCGCCCGCACGGTGGGCGATAGACGACGAGCTCCGTCCTCATGTCCGCACCCCGCGGCAGGAGTGCGACGCTGCCCCGGTTCCCGCCCCCGCCGCTTCCGCAGCCTCCGCGTCGGCGATGCGGCCGCGCACCATCGCGTCCATGACCGCCATGTACCGCTGCGTGCGGGGGCCGCCGAGGAGGAAGGGGTTCGCGGCGCCGGGCGGTTGGCGCCGCAGCTGTTCGGCTCGTTCGAGGCCGTGGTCGTTCGGGTGGTTGGAGAGCTCGACCTCCACGTTCGTCCGGCGCATGACGGCCCGGAAGGAGTGGACGGAGGCGAGGAGGGTGCGCAGTTCCGCCACCGTCGAGGGCGGGTTGAGGCCGCCCCACAGCATCGCGCTGTGGTACCGGCCGCCCGCCCGGACCGGGATGACCGGGGACACGGTGCCGGGGGTGTGGCCCGGGGTGTGGTGCAGCTCGATCGTCGTGCCGCCGAGGGTGAGCTGCGCGCCGTCCGCGATGTCGAGGTCGCGGACGGGGGCGTCGGCAGGGCGGGTGCGGGCGAGGAGGTCCCAGTCGGCCGGGGACATGTGCACGCGGGCGCCGTAGCGGTCGGCGAGGGTCTGGGCGCCGCCGAAGTGGTCCGGGTGGCCGTGGGTCACGACGACGTGCCGGATCGCCGCCGGGTCGGCGCCGACCGCCCGCAGCCCGGGGACGACGACGCCCTCGGCATCGGCGGGTGAGGTGAGCGCGTCGATCAGCACGATGCCGTCGTCCGTCAGCACCGCCATCGCCGAGACCCAGCCCGCGCTCAGCAGCACCAGGTTGTCGAACAGCTTGACGGGCGCGGGCGCGGGCAGCGGGGGAAGGACGGAGCCGGGCGTCAGCGCCGTCACCAGGGCCCGCAGCACGGGGTCGTCGGCGGCGAGGCGGCGGGCGCGGTCGTAGTGCGCGCGGCCGGCGGACGACGCCTTCACCGAGGAGGGGGCGGCGGGCGGCGCCGTCGTGGAGGAGGGGACGGCGGCCGAGGCCGTGCCCGGAAGGGCGGCCGGCGAGGCCCCGGCGGCGAGGCCGAGGACGGCGAGCTGGGCGAGACGGCGCCGGGTGAAGTCGGCGTCCGTGTCGGCCCGGCGGGTGGGTCGGATCATCGCGGTCGGGGCTCCTGGTCGGTCGGGAAGGGGCGCTCCTTCGGGAGGGGATGCTCCTTCGGGACGGATGCGGATACGGACGTCAGCCGAGGGCGCTGACGACGGTCTTCGTCGCCTGGGCGATCAGGGCGTCGTCGGAGGTGGCGTCGGCCTTGCCGCGGTCGGTCAGGACGACGATCACGATCGGGGCGCGCCCGCCCGACGGCCACGCCACGGCGACGTCGTTGCGGGTGCCGTAGCCCGCGTTGCCGGTCTTGTCGCCGATCCGCCAGTCGGCGGGCACCCCCGCGCGGATGTACGGGCCGCCGGTCGTGTTGCCGACCAGCCAGTCCGTCAGCAGCCCGCGCCGGCCTTCCGGGAGGACGTCGCCGAGCACGTAGCGGCGCAGGTCGGCGGCGAGGACGCGCGGCGTGCTGGTGTCGCGGGTGTCGCCCGGGGTCGCCTCGTTGAGGGTGGGTTCGGTGCGGTCGACGCTGGTGGTCGAGTCGCCCAGGTCGCGCAGGGACTGCTGGACGGCCGCCGGGCCGCCGAGTTCGGCGAAGACGAGGTTGGCGGCGGTGTTGTCGCTGTACTGGATGGCGGCGGAGGCCAGGTCGCGCAGCTTCATGCCGGTCGCCACGTGCTGCGAGGTGATCGGTGCCCACGCCAGCACGTCCTCCTGGCGGTAGGGGACGACCTTGTCCAGGTCCGCGTCGGAGGCCTTGCGCAGCAGGGCCCCGGCGGCGAGCGACTTGATCGTGGACGCGAACGCGAACCGCTCGTCGGTCCGGTGGACGACCTCCCGGCCGCTGCCGGTGTCCACCGCGTACACGCCGAGCCGGGCGCCGAACCGCTGCTCGAGTTCCGCGAAGGCCGCGTCCGCCGCGGCGGCGGAGGCCGCCCCCGCGCCCGCCGTCGCCGCAGTCGCGCCGGAGGCCTCCGCCGTCGAGGTGCTGCCCGACGGGCCGCACCCGCCGACCAGCGCGGCCACGAGCAGGGCCACCGCAGGCAGCGCGGTGCGGGTGCGGACGCGGGTGCGGGTGCCGGTACGGCGGAGGTAGGGCGTCATCAGTGGTCTCCCCAGGTGGTTCGTGTCATCACGGTCGCGCCCCGCGGCGGTGGTCCACACCGCCGCGATCCGCGCGATCACGCTCAGCTAAACAGGCCACGGGCTACCCAGTCCAAGACCGCAATCGTGAAGTGAGCGATAAGAAAACACCTATGATTGCTGGCCATGGACCTGCTGGGGCACCTCCGCCACTTCCGCGCCGTCGCCGAGGAACGGCACTTCGGCCGCGCCGCCGAGCGCCTGCGGATCGCCCAGCCCTCGCTCTCCCAGCGGATCCAGCGCCTCGAACGCGAACTCGGCGTGACCCTGTTCGACCGCGGCCCGCGCGGCGTCGACCTCACCCCGGCGGGCCGGCTGCTGCTCGCCGAGGCCGAGGAGACCCTGGACAGCGCCGCCCGCCTCCTCGCCACCGCCGCCGACCTGCGCAGCGGACGGGCCGGCACCCTGCGCGCGGCCGTCCCGCCCGAACTCGGGCCGGCCACCCTCGCCGCGCTGCTCACCGGCTTCGAGACCGCCTCCCCGGGCACCCGGCTCGAACTGCGGGAACTGCCCGTCGCGGCCGTGGTGCGCGAACTCGCCCAGCACACCGTCGACGTCGCCGTCGTCCGCCACCCCTGCCCGGCCGACGGACTGGCCTTCGGCCCCGTCCTGCACCAGCCGCTCGGCGCCCTGCTCGCCGCCGGCGGCCCGCACGCCGACCGCCCGGAACTCGCGGTGGCCGACCTGACCGGCCTACGCCTGGTCCTCTTCCCGCGCGCCACCGCCCCGGCCCTGTACGACGAGGTCCTCACCACGCTGACCAGGCACGGCTGCACCCCCGAAGCCGTCGTCGACCCGCCGGGACCGGACGTCGCGGGCGCGCTCGTGCTCACCGGCAGCGCCATCGCCCTGGTGCCGCGCACCACACCCCCACCGGGTACAGTCTGGCGTCCGCTCACCGGCACCCCGCTGGCCTGGCGGACCTCCACGGCCTGGCCGACCGGGCGGGGCGGGCCCGCCGTCCGGCTGTTCGCCCAGGCCGCCCACGAGGCGCTGACCGGACCCGGCGGCCTGCTGCCCCAGCCGCCCCACCGCCCCCCGCTCTACCCCCGGCCCGCAATGGAGTTCCCGCTGTGACCAGCGACCGCACCACAGCCGACCGCCCGGCTCCTGACCGCCCGGCCGCCGACCGCACCAAGGCCGACCACCCGACAGCCGACCGCACCACGGCCGCCGACCGGACCCCGCACGGCCGCGCCGCACGCACCCGCATCGCCGCGGCCTTCGCCGACGCCGGCGTCACCGGCCGACTCCACGCACGCGACCTCGACACCGGCGCCGAGATCGGCCTCGGCGCCGACACCGCCGTCTCCACCGCCAGCGTCCACAAGCTCTGCCTGCTCGTGACGCTCTACCGCGAGGCCGCCGCCGGACGCGTCGACCTCACCCGGCAGGTCGACGTCCCCGCCGCCGGCCGCACCCCCGGGTCCACCGGCCTCGGCGCCATGCTCGACGACGCCCGCCTCTCCCTGCGCGACCTCGCCTACCTCACCGCCGCCGTCAGCGACAACACCGCCGCCGACACCCTGTGGGACCGGATCGGCCTCGACACCGTCAACCGCACCATGGCCGACCTCGGCCTCACCCGCACCGTCGCCGTCCACAAACTCCGCGACCTCATCGCCGCCCTCGCCGAGGACACCGGCCCCGACTCCCCGGTCGACCCCGCCGTCGTCGCCCGCCTCAGAGTCCTCGACCCCGCCTTCACCAACCACAGCACCCCCCGCGACATGACCACCCTGCTCGCCGCCCTCTGGCACGGCGACGCCTGCCCCGGCGACCACGGCACCGCCCTGCGACGCCTCCTCGGCCTCCAGGTCTGGCCCCACCGCCTGGCCTCCGGCTTCCCCTACGACGACGTCCGCGTCCACGGCAAGACCGGCACCCTTCCCACGCTGCGCCACGAGGTCGGCGTCGTCGAATACCCCGACGGCGGCCGCTACGCCCTCGCCGTCTTCACCCGCGCCGCCGCCACCACCATCACCCTGCCCGCCGCCGACGCCGCCATCGGCACCGCCGCCCGCCTCGCCGTCGACGCCCTCCGGGCCCAGGCGGCAGTCGGCCGGGCGCACTGACCGGGCCCACCGCGTCCCGGCCTCCGCCATCGCGCACCCGTCGGCGGTCGCCTGACGGCCCGTGCGCCGAAGGGCGTCCCGACCCGGGGCCGAGGGCCGCGCCGCCAACGGCACGACGGGCAGGACGAAGGCGGCCCACAGCCACGGGTGCCGCCACCGCGTGCGCCTGGTGCCGGTCACCGTCCCCCGGGGGACTCGTGACCACCAGGGTCGGGAACCACGCCGCCACGAAACCGCGGCCCACGGGGAATCGCGTGACCGCCGACAGCCGACAGCCGTCAATCCGGTCGACCCCCTCCTCACGCGTACCGGGGAAAATCCGCCCCTTCACCGGCCACGCACCGCGCCGGAGCGCTACGTTGACGGCCGCCGACCATGGGGAGAACCGCTGACATGACCATCGACAGGGCCGCCCTCGACAGCGCGATGAAGGCGGTCGTCGCCGCCGCGCACGCCGACGACCCGGCCGCGCTGTACCAGGCCGTGATGCCGCCGGCGGGCACGGACACGCCCCCGGCCGAGGTCACCGCCTGGTTCGGGACGCTCCTCATCCACCTGGCGCTCTCCGCCGCGACCACCTCGAAGCTGGAGCGCGGCTGCCCCCGGGAGGCCGTCTCGGGGTGGATCGGGGAGACGCTGGGCCCGCCGCCCACCCCGGCGCTGCTGCGCGCCGCGGATCCCGGCCGCATCGACCATGCCGAAGCGGTGAGCGCCGCCGCGGACTACTCCCGGTGCCACGAGTACACCGTCGACCTGATCCGGCTAGGCCTGGCCGAGCCGAACGAGGCACCGGACGAGCGGGGCGTCGACGCCCACTGCGCGGCGACGAACGACAGCAGGACGCGGATCACCGTGATCGCGATGCTCGGCCGCCTCGCCCCCGTCCCCGGCGGGCGGGCCTGACGCCGCCGCTCCGGCAGCGCCGGGCCGCCGGGCCGGTCGAGTCCGCCGCGCCCGGGCGCCCGCCGGTGCCGGGGGAGGGCCGGAGCAGGACGACGAGGGGTCAGGGAGCGCGCTGATGCCCTGCCCTCGGCGGCGTGGCCACACGTTCGTATGCTTGCGCACGGGCGGTGGCGGCACCCCCGAACCCCGGACGGCGCCGCGCGCCGCGGACAGCGGAAAGGGGCGCGGGCATGCGGAAGCGGACGAGGCGTACGGCCTGGTCGCTCACCTACTTCCTGCTGGGCGGCGCGTGCCTGCTGATCGCCGTGGTGATGGCGACGGGCCTGGTGACGACGGGGGCCGCGCGCGGGCTGGGACCCCTGGTCCCGGTCCTGCTCCTCGGCATCCCGGGTGCGGTGCTGACGTTCCGCGCGCCGGTGTTCGGCGTCTCCTACGGGCCGGCCGGGGTGAAGTACTCCGGGCTGCTCGGAGCGCGCTCCTATGCGTGGGCGGACATCCGGGAGGTACGGGTGGCCGTCCTGGAGGGCAGGGTCTACTCGTCCGACGTCCCGGAGCTGGTGCTGGCCTCCGGCGGGACGGACCCGCTGTACATGCTGGCGGGCCACAGCTCGGGCCGGACCAACAAGCGGGTCAAACGGCTGGTGGCCGAACTCGAGGCGGCGCGTGCGGCCGCGTCCTGACGCCGGTCGCCTCCACCGGCGGCACGCGGCACCGACATCTCCCGGCAAGGCCTCCCGACAGGTCCCGACGCCGGTCACGGCTGCGCGGGGTCGGTGGTGCCGTCGCCGTCCGCGCCGCCCGGGCCGGCTGCCGAGTCCGGGTCCGGGCCCGGGTGGCGAGCGGCGCGCTCCGGGGACGGCGGTGTCGGCGGGGTGAAGCCGAGGGAGGTCAGCAGGCCGACCGCCGCGTCGCGGTAGTGGGCGGGCAGTTCGCGGTAGATGGTGAGGGCCTCCTCCCAGGAGCGCAGGGCGTCGGCGTCGCGGCCGAGCGCCTGCTGGGCGGCGGCCAGGGCGGTCAGGGAGTTGGCGCGCTGGTCGACGTATCCGGTGATGGTCCGGCCGACGGCCAGCGAGCGCTCCAGGTGGACCAGCGCCTCCTCGGGGCGGCCGGCGGCATAGCGGGCCATGCCGACGACGTTCAGGAGGCTGCACTCCGGGACGCCGCCGAGCCGGCGGATCTCCGGTGCGAGCAGCCGCTCGGCCAGGGCCTGCGCCTCCTCGGACCGGCCGAGCATCAGGAGGCTGCTGGCGAGGTTGGTCTCGCACAGCAGGACCGTCCACCGGGCGGCGCCCGGACCGTCCGCGGCCAGCAGGCGCAGGGCGCGTTCGAAATGGTCGGCCGCCCCGGCGTAGTCCGCGCAGTTGAAGTGCGAGACCCCCAGGCTGGCCAGCACCAGTGCCTCGACGGCCCGGTCGCCGGCCGCGCGGACGAGCTCCAGGGCCTGCTCGTAGTGCCGGCGGGCCTGCGGCAGATCGCCCGCGGAGCCCCAGGCGTGCCCCTGGTCGTTCAGGCTGAGGCCCAGGGCGAGCGGATCGTCGAGCCGGCGGGCCGCGGCCACCGCGGTCCGGCTCACGGCCAGTCGTTCCGCGTGCGGCCCGGTCCGGTGCAGGTAGGGCCACAGCAGCGAGGGGAGCTTCCAGGCGACGTCGTCGTCCTCGTGCTCGAAGGCGTGGGCGGCGGTGGCCAGGAGGTTGGCCCGCTGCTCGTCGCACCACCGCAGCGCCTGGGCGGGGTCGGCGAAGGTGACGGTGCCCAGGTCCCGGGGCGGCGGTGGCAGCGCCACGTGGGGCCGCCCCGGCACCAGCGTCCGGGTGGCGGCGCAGGCATGGTGGAGGCACCAGGCGTACCAGCGCTCCAGGCAGAGGCGGCGGGAGCGTCGGCTCTCCTGCCGCACGCCCTGCTCGGCGGCGAACAGGCGCAGCAGGTCGTGGAAGCGGTAGGTGTCGGCGCGGTGCTCGGTGAGGAGGTGGACGTCGGCCAGCCGGCGCAGGACCCGCGCGCCGCTCCCACGCTCCAGGCCGCCGAGCACCTCGGCGACCGGCGCCGACAGGTCGACGGCGGGGCTCGTCGCGAGCAGCCCCAGCAGGCGCCGGGCGGGCCCGTCGAGCGCGCGGTAGGAGAAGGAGAAGGCCGTGCGCAGGCAGGCGGACCGGTCGTCGCCGTCCGCGCTGAGGACGTCGAGCCGGTTGCCGGCGAGTTCGGCGGCGAAGTCCGTGAGGTCGTGGTGCGGGCGGTCGCGCAGCCGGGCGGCGGCGAGCGCGACGGCCAGCGGGAGGTGGCCGCAGGCGTCGAGCAGCCGGGCGACGGCCTGCTCCCGGGCCTCGACGCGTTCGGCCCCGAGCACCCGGCGCACCAGGGCGCGGCCCTCGTCCGGGCTGAACTCCGCCAGCTCGATCCGCTGGGCGCCCTCCCGTACGACGAGGCCGGTGAGCCGCTCACGGCTGGTCACGAGGACCGCGCAGCCCCCGGCACCGGGCAGCAGCGGACGGACCTGCGCGGCGTCCAGGGCGTTGTCCAGGACGATCAGGACCCGCCGGCCGGCCAGCGTGGACCGGTAGAGCGCCGCCGTCTCGTCGAGCCGGGCGGGGACGTCCTCGGCCGGCACGCCCAGGGCGCGCAGGAAGGAGCCCAGGACGGCGTGGGGGTGCTGCGGGCCGGTGGACGACCAGCCGTGCAGGTCGGTGAAGAGCTGGCCGTCGGGGAAGCGGTCCCGGGTGCGGTGGGCCCAGCGCAGCGCCAGGGCCGACTTGCCGGCCCCGGGGGCACCGGTGACGAGCGCGATGGCCCCGGGGGCCGGGGCGCGGCCG
>NZ_JBHUAL010000034.1:0-53264 GCF_042789775.1 Kitasatospora sp. NPDC056800
CAGCCGGCGTCCACCGCGGCACGCGAGGCGCCGACGGCCGCGCCCAGCGCGTCCGCGAGCTCCTCGACCACGCCGAAGCCCTCGGCGGCACCGACGCCACGGCCACCGGAGACCACGATCGCGGCCTCGGTCAGCTCGGGGCGGCCGGAGGACACCCGCGGGGTGCGCGAGACGACCTTGGCGGCGTTGCCGGTGAACGCCACGGCGACGTCCTCGACCGCGCCGGCCGCCGGAGCGGCCTCCGGGGCGACGGCGTTCGGCTTGACGGTGATGACCGGCGCGCCGTTGCTCACCCGGGAGTCGACGGTGTACGAGGCGGCGAACACCGACTGGGTGGCGATCGGGCCCTCGTCGCCGGCGCGCAGGTCGACGGCGTCGGTGATGATGCCGGAGCCGATCCGCAGCGCGACGCGCGCGGCCACCTCCTTGCCCTCACCGGAGGACGTCACCAGCACCGCCGCCACGTCGTTCGCCTTGGCGATCTGCGCCAGCGCGTCCACCTTCGGGACGACCAGCTGGTCGGCGAACTCCGCGCCGTCGGCGACGTACACCTTCGCCGCACCGTACTCGCCGGCCTTCGCCGCGATGCCGGCCGCGGCCGCACCGGCGCCCAGGACGACGGCGGACGGCTCACCGATACGGCGGGCCAGGGTCAGCAGCTCCAGGGCCGGCTTGCGCACCGCGCCGTCGGCGTGGTCCACCAGGACGAGAATCTCAGCCATTGCTCAATGTCTCCGTGTATTCGCTGGGTCGGGGGGTGGGGGCGGCTCAGATGAACTTCTGGTCGGCGAGGAAGGTCGCGAGCGACTTGCCGCCCTCACCCTCGTCCTTGACGACCGTGCCCGCGGTCCGCGCCGGACGCGCCGCCACCGACTCCACCGCCGTCCACGAACCCGCCAGACCGACCTCGTCCGCCTCGATGCCCAGGTCGTCCAGGTCCCACGACTGCACCGGCTTCTTCTTCGCCGCCATGATCCCCTTGAACGACGGGTACCGGGCCTCACCCGACTGGTCCGTCACCGAGACCACCGCCGGCAGCGCCGCCTCCACCAGCTCCGTCGCCGCGTCACCGTCCCGACGGCCCTTCACCACGCCGCCCTCGACCGACACCTCCGACAGCAGCGTCACCTGCGGCACACCCAGCCGCTCCGCCAGCAGCGCCGGCAGCACACCCATCGAACCGTCCGTCGACGCCATGCCACCGATCACCAGGTCGAACCCGGCCTTCTCCAGCGCCTTCGCCAGCACCGCCGACGTCCCGACCACATCCGAACCGTGGATGTCCTCGTCGTTCACGTGCACGGCCTTGTCCGCACCCATCGACAGCGCCTTGCGCAACGCGTCCTTCGCGTCGTCCGGCCCCACCGTCAGCACCGTCACCTCGGCGCCCTCGTTCGCCTCCGCGATCCGCAGCGCCTGCTCCACGCCGTACTCGTCCAGCTCCGACAGGAGGCCGTCCACACCCTCCCGGTCGGTGGTGTGGTCGTCCGCGAAACGACGGTCACCCGTCGCGTCCGGGACGTGCTTCACACAGACGACGATCCTCAAGCTCATGAGCGGTTCTCCTGTCACGGGTGCACGGATGCACTGATCCATGGCCTCAGGCATGCCGAGGGTACTGAGTGCCAAGTCCGGCCCGGGCACGACCCGCGCACCGCAAGCGCCACCTGGACCGGCAGACCGTGTCGACTCCCGTCGACTGGCGTCAGAGGCTCCACGGAGAGAATACGGCACTCAGTACCCCTCGTAAAGGAACTCAGTACCCTTCCCGCTCCCGGGGCCGGACGAACGGGCACGGAAAGCGGACACAAGGTTTCCGCAAGCACCCGCCAGATCCCCTCATGGATTCCGCCAGGGCGTCCGGGGACCATCGGCCACGGGGCCCGTCGAGGGCCAGACCTGGGATCAAGGAGGGGGAGAAGGATGACCTTGGTACACGGGGAACAGGACACCACGCCACCCCGCGGGAAGCGCGGCAGCACGGCCTGGAGCAACAACGGGCCGTGGGAGACGCTGCAGGACCGCAAGGAGGTGCTGGTGGTCGCCCAGACCATGGTGTACGCGAAACGGCTCCACGACTTCTACTCGCTGCTCGCCTCGGACCTGCGGGTCCACGTGCAGTTCACGGTGGCACCGCACGTGTTCAACAGGGGCGCCACGGAGGTCCTCCGGGCACTGGGCGGCACGGTCCTGCCGTGGGAGCAGGCCGTCCGGCAGGAGTTCGACCTGATCCTGGCCGCCGGCTCCCAGGGGATGGAGCAGTTGCACGGCCCGGTCGTCCGGCTGCCTCACGGCGCCGGCAACATCAAACTGTCCCGGCGCAGCACGCCGGACGGCGAGCGGGCGGCCATCGGCCTCGGCCCGGACTACCTGTGCTGGGAGGGGCGGCTCGTCCCCGCCTCCTTCGCGCTCGCCCACGAGGAGGAACTGCTCGAACTCCGGCGCACCTGCCCGGAGGCCGTCCCGATCGCCGAAGTGGTGGGCGACCCCTGCTACGACCGGATCGCCGCCGCGGTGCCGCACCGGGAGCGCTACCGGGCAGCACTGGGACTGCGGCCGGAGGAGAAGCTGGTGCTGGTCTCCTCCACCTGGGGCAACGGCTCGCTCTTCACCCGGCTCGACGCCGTGCTGCCCCGGCTGACCTCCGAGTTGCCCCAGCACGGCTACCGGACCGTCCTGCTGACGCACCCCAACATCGCGGCCGCGCACGGCTCCTACGCCGTGCACTCCTGGGCGAGGGCCACCGCACGCGGGGCCGTCACGGTCATCCCGCCCGAGACGGACTGGCGGCCGCTGCTCGTCGCCGCCGACTTCATCATCGGGGACCACGGCTCGGTCACCCTGTACGGAGCGATGACCGGCGCTCCCGTCCTGCTCGCCGAGTACCCCCACCGCCACGTCAACCCGCGCTCGCCGGCCGCCCAGCTGGCCGCCACCGCTCCGGCACTCGCCCCCGGACACCCCCTCGTCGACCAGCTCGGCTACGCCGCCGAGCAGTACCGCCCGGAGGAGTACGCCGCCATCGCCGCCCGGATCAGTTCCGAGCCCGGCCGCTTCGACCGCAACGCCCGTCGGTTGCTGTACCGCGTCCTCAGGCTGGGCCAGCCCGCCCACGTCCCGGGCCCGGAGCCGCTGCACCTGCCCGACCCGCTGGACGCGATCGCGGCGGCCGGGTCGCGGCGGGACGGATGAGCGCGGCGGTGCACAGGGTGCGGCTGGCGTCGGTCGCGGGGGCGGCCGGGCCCACCGGGGTGGAACGGCCCGCTCGGGCGGAGCCCGGGGCCGCCCCGGCGGCCGGGCCGATGGACGCCCGACGGACCGCGGTGCTGTTCGAGGCACAGGTGAGTTCGGCCGTCGGCACCGTGCACGGGCTGCTGGCGGCGGAACTGCCCGCCGGAGCCGGGCCCGCAGCGGCCGGTCCCGGATACGTGGACGAGCACCTCGCGCTCGACCTCACCCGGACTTCGGCGGCACGCTGGCGCCACCAGGCGGACGTGCTGCACGCCGGACGATTGACGACGGACGGCGTCCTCACCCGGCTCAAGGTGGTCCTGGCCACCTACCCGGGCTGTGCGCTGGCCACCGCCGAGCACCGCGCCGGAGCACTGCTGCTCCTGGCCCGGGACGGGGCGCCGCTGGTCCTGCAGCCGGCCCGGGCGGCCGGCGAAGCGGTCCCGCCGCTGACCGTCGGCTCGATGGCCCACGCCTGGCTCACGCTCGGCCGCCGGCTGGCCGAACTGGCCCGGGTCGACGTGCTCGGGTGGCATTCCCCCGTGTTCCCGCGGTCCTGTTTCAGGGCCGTGGACCGGCCGGGCGGTCGGGTGTAGCCGGGGGGCCGGAGTCCGTGTCGTAGGCGGCGAGGCGGTCGGCCAGTCTGGCCGCCTCCGCCGTCGCGGCGAGTTCCCGGTAGCGGGCCAGCGACTCCTCGAACCGGGCGCGCGCGGCGGCTGGGCGGCCGCGCCGCTCCTCCAGCTCTCCGGCGAACTCCAGCGTTCGGGCTTCCCAATGCCCCGACAGCCGGGCCCGGAAGCCGGCCAGTGCCTCCTGGAGGCAGCGGTCGGCACGGTCGTACCCGCCCAGCGTCGTATGGGCCACCCCGAGGAAGGCGATCGCCCGGGCCGCCTCGTAGTCGTCCCCGATCGAGGCCAACTCGCGGTGCGCCCGCTCGATGGAGGTGACGGCCTCCGCCGCCCGGTCCGCGAGCAACAGCACCTCCCCGTGCGCCAGCCGGGCCAGTGCCGAGCCCCGCAGGTAGTCCTGGGCCTCCCGGATCCGGACCACCTCGCGCAGACAGTCGGCGGCCTCGTCCAGACGACCGGTCATCCGGTGAGTCTGGCTGAGCCCGTACAGCGCGTCGGCCTGTGCCAGCGGCTGCGCCAACTCCCCTGCGAGGTCGAGTGCTTCATTGAACCAACGAGCCGCCTCGGCCGCCTCGCCGGCGTTCCGCAGACCGTTCCCGCCGGAGGTGAGCATGCGCAGCTCGCCACGGCGGTCGCCGTCCGCCCGGGCCGCACGCAGGCCGATCCGGTGGGCCTCGACCCAGAGCCGGGCCGGACGCAACCGGAGGAACAACGGCCACATGGCGTCGGCGAGTTGCCAGGTGGCGGCGTTCCGGCCGCAGGCGGGCGCCCAGCGCAGCAGGTCGGCGAGGCGGTCGCGCTCCTCGTCGAGCCAACCGAGCGCCTGCGTGTCGTCGGCGAACTCCCGGGCCGGGTGCACCGGCAGGGTCCGGTACTCGCGCGGCAGCGTGCGGTGGCTCGGGGAGACGACCGCCTCGGCGGCGGTCGTCGAGGCGAGGTACCAGTCGACGATCCTGTCGGTGGCGGCGCGGCCGACCTGGGCGTCGCGAAGTCCGGCGCCGTGCCCTTGGGCGTGCAGCCGGACCAGGTCGTGGAAGCGGAACCGGCCGGGCAGCACCTCCTCCAACAGGTGGACGTCCATCAGTTCGTCCACCAGCCGGTCCGCCGCCACCCGGTCCACGTCCGCCACCACGGCGGCCGCCTCCACGGTGAACTCGGCGAACGGCAGCAGTCCGAGCAGTCCGTACAACCGGGCCGCGTCCGGCTGCAGCACGTCGTAGGAGGCGTCCAGCAGGTCCCGCACCGCCTCGCCGTCCGCGTGCAACGCCCCGAGGCGGTCGGCGCCGCGCCCCAGGATCTCGGCCGTCGCGGCGAGCGACTGCACCGGGCGGGCCGCGATCCGCGCGGCCGCCAGGCAGATCGCCAACGGCAGCCCGCCACAGGCGTCCACCACCTCGGCGGCGGCATCGCTCTCGTCCACCACCCGGCTCCGGCCGACCCGCTCGGCAAGGATCTCGGCGGAGGCCTCCGTGGCGAGCGGGCCCAGGGACCGGAACACCGCGCCGTCGATGCCGAGCCCGGTGAGCCGGCGGCGGCTGGTCACCACGACCACCGTGTGGTCCGAACCGGGCAGCAGCGGCCGCACCTGGGCGGCCGTCGAGGCGTTGTCCAACAGCACCGCGATCCGGCGCCCCGCCGCCAGCGAGCGCCAGAGCGCGGCACCCTCCGCCATGCTCCCGGGCACCGGGGAGACCCCGAAGGCCCGCAGGAAGCCGCCCAGGGCCTCCGCGGGGTCGGCGGGGCCTCCGGGTGCGTAACCGCGCAGGTCCGCGTAGAGCTGGCCGTCCGGGAAACGGCCGGCCAGGCCACGAAGCCACTGCGCGGCCAGCGCCGTCTTCCCGACCCCGGCCGGACCGGTCACCACCACGGTGACGTCGGCCGACGCCGCCTCGGCGGCCAAGGAATCGTCCAGCGCCTCCAGATCGGCTTCCCGCCCCACCAACCTGCGAGGGCAGGGCGGGAGTTGCCGCGGCGTCGGCAACGCCGACGACCCGTGCAGGTGCAACCCGCCGTGGATCGCGCCGGCCTGCACCACCGGGCCGGAGACCGTCGCGGCACCGGCCAGCGAGTTCCGTACCACTCCGTACGGCAGGTTGACGTCGTTCACGGGCACCCGCCGAGCACGGTCGATCCTGTCACTGGCCCCCCAGCCTCGGACGAATTATCGGTGCGGCGCTATCACATGACGTATCGTCAAGTCGAGATTATTCCCAAAAGTATGGCCCCGGAACCCCACAGTGGTATAGCCGGTTGCCCCGGACGCATGCGATGCTCACCCGCGACACAGCAAGCTGGTAGCCAACCGGCGGGGGACGTCACGATGAAGGTTCATCTCCTCGGTTCAGTTGAACTGTCGGTGAACGGAGAGCCATTGGCGATTCCGTCCGACAAGCGACGGCAACTGCTGGCCGCCCTGGCCCTGGAGGTCGGAAGGCCGCTCTCCCACGACTCGCTCGCATACCGACTGTGGGGCGAGGAACCTCCGCCCAGCGCACTGACCAGCCTCTACAGCCACGTCTCCCACCTGCGCGCACTACTGCGGCGGGCGGCGCAGGCCTCGGGGGCGAATGCCACCGGGGACGTGCCCACGATCGACACCCAATCGCACACGTACATTCTGCGGGCGGACCCACTGCTGATTGACTGGCACCGATATCTGGACCTCTCCGACCAAGCCGGACTACTCGCCGAGAACGGACAGGACCACCAGGCCAGAACCGTGCTCAGCCGCGCCACCAACCTGTGGTGCGGCGAACCCCTGGCCGGCCTGCCCGGCACCTGGGCCCAGAACACCCGCGCCGCCATGGCCGACCAGCACTTCACCACCACGCTGCGCCGGATCGAGATCGACCTGCGCATCGGCCACTTCGCCGAACTGATCCCCGAACTCACCGCCCTGCGCGAGCACCGCCCCACCGACGAACGCCTCGCCGGCCACCTGATGACCGCGCTCTACGCCGTCGGCCGACAGACCGACGCGCTGGCCGTCTACCCCGCCGTCGCCCGACTGCTCCGAGCCCACTTCGCCACCGAGCCCGGCGAACCGCTCACCCGCCTCCACCAGCTCATCCTGCACGGCGACCCGCTCCCCGGGCCGCCGGTACGGAACGAGACCGTACTGACCCCCGCCCCCCAGGTCGTACCGCCCACCGACATCCCCGGGCGGCACCGGCTGATCGGCCGGGAGGACGACCTCCGCCGCGTCCTGCCCGGCCCTGACACCCGGCTCGCCCGCGGCGGCGTCGTCACCGTCTCGGCGATCCTCGGCATGCCCGGGGTCGGCAAGACCACCCTCGCCCTGCACGCCGCCGACCTGATGCGCGAGCACTTCCCGGACGGCTACGTCTACCTCAACCTGCGCGCCCACGTCGGCAACCAGCCGCCGCTCACCCCGGAGGCCGCAGGCGCCCTGCTGCTCAGACGCCTGGGAGTGCCCGCCAGCACCATCCCGCTCGACGCCGACGAGGTCTTCGCGCTGTGCGCCGAGGCGCTGTCCTCGCGCCGCGCCGTCGTCATCCTCGACGACGCCTCGAACGCCGCTCAGGTCCGCCCGCTGCTGCCGCCCGCCCCGTCCGCCCTGGTACTCGTCACCAGCCGCCAGCGGCTGACGGAGCTCCCGGACGCTCGGCCGGTGTTCCTGGACGTGCTGACAGTGGACGACGCCGTGGCCCTGTTCACCAACGTGGTCGGCCCCGAGCGCTCGACGGACCCGCAGAGCATCATCGAGATCGTCGAGCGATGCGGCCACCTGCCCCTCGCCATCGAGATCGCCGCCAGCCGCTTCAAGGGCCGCCCGTCCTGGACCCTCGCCCACTTCGCCCGGCGCCTCTCCCGGAAGAACGGCAGGCTCGCCGAGATCCGCAGCGGCACCTCCAGCATCGCCCGGGTCTTCGAGGTCTCCTACCAGTACCTTTCCGCCAGCCAGCGGTCGGCATTCCGGCTGCTCGGCCTCTACCCCGGACCGGATTTCGGCGTCCATGCGGCAGCGGCCCTCCTCGGGCGGAGTGTCGATGAGACTGATGAGGTTCTGGAGGCATTGTTGAACTGCCACCTGATCCAGGAGATCGCACCTGAGCGGTACCAACTCCATGATCTATTACGGGAGTTCGCAATGGCGCTGGGCGTCGATCGGAAACAGCGCGAATCGGCCGACCGCCGCCTGCTCCGTTTCTCCCTGCACGCCGCCGACCGCGCGGACCATCTGCTCTACCCGCACAGATCGAGATCACACCTACCAGACGATCACCAACTCGGCCCTCTTTCAGATACATTGGGCGACATCGCCATGAACTCACCGGAATCGGCACGCACTTGGCTTGAGGTCGAGCACGCCAGCCTGATCACCCTGACGGCATACGCTCACGTCAGCGGCCTCGCGGAAGCCGGAGCATGGCTCGCCCACGTCCTGGCCGGCCACCTGAACGCCGAGGCCTACTGGAGCGAGGCACAGGACATGCACCGAGCGGCCGCGACCCACTGGCGGTCGCAGACGAACGACCGACAGGAGGCGTGGGCGCTGATCGACCTGGGCGCGACCCTCGCCCACGCGTCCCACTACGAGCCCGCCGCCGAGGCCCTCGAACGCGGCCTCGCTCTCGCCCGCACGGAAGGCGACCTGGACGCGGCGGCGAACGCCCTCAATCTCCTCGGACAGCTGCGGTGGCATCAGAGCCGGCTTCACGAAGCCCTGGCCCTCCAAAAGGAGGTGCTCGCCATTCGACTGGAGCAGGACGACCAGTGGAATGCCGCCCGTTGCCTCGCCAACATCGGCATCCTGCATCGCTCGACCGGAGATTCGAAATCGGCATTCGCCGACTATGAAAGCGCCCTTCCATTCGCCAGAAAATTCAACGACAGAGTTCTTGAGTTCCGAATACTCAACAATCTCGGAGAACTCCACCTCGGAGCCGGGCGGAGTTCCATGGCACGCGACACATTCGAACACATTCTGGAGATCGGGGACGGCCTCATGCCACAACTGGAGCTGTCCGTCGTACGCACAAACCTGGCGGCGACACTCACGATCCCCGATGAGCTCGAACATGCCCTTTCGCTTTACCGGTCGGCTTTGACAACCTTCCGCGAGGTCGGCAGCGTCCGTTACGAAGCCGACGGTCTCAACGGCCTCGGCAAGACCCTGTCGGCAGCGGGTCGGCACGACCAGGCACGCGACCAGCACGCGGCCGCCCTGCAGTTGGCCAGATCCATCGGCGCGGCCCGGGAGGAGGCCGGGGCTCTGCGCGGCCTGGGCCACTGCGAGGCCGCACTCGGGAATACGACCGCCGCCGCCGCACATCTGACCGTAGCCGTACGCCTGGCCGAGCAGGTGAATATCGCCGACGAAGCCGCGCTGGCCCGCTCGGCGCTCGCCAAGCTTGTCATATAATCACTACCGGAACTCTGTTCTCTTCCAGATCGCCAGCTCGACGTTCGGGACACTTTCTGTCTAGGATCTGCCCACATCGGTGATCATGCCGACCGCAACTGAGGCAGAAAGTCACTACGTTCCATGAACATGCTCATGCACATATTCCTGTTCGCTGCTTCCATGCCTCTCTGGTGCTAGCCGCGTAGGACGACGGCCGCCTCTCCCGTGTACACGCGGAACGTCAGCGTCTCCTGAAGGTAGAGCTGAATCGTTTCGGCATCGTGGGAGAGGTAGCCCACGGAGGCGTCCTGGCCGAGGTGGAGTTCGAAGTCGCCGCCTCGGGTGGAGAGCAGGTAGGCGCCTTCGATGGCCGGGGCCCAGATGATCTCGCCGTCGAGGAGGCGGGTGAGGTGGTTGTGGACCGGGTAGCCGCTATCGCTGGTCTCGTTGACGGCGGTGAAGGCAGCGGCGCCGAGCAGGAGTGAGTAGGGGCCGCCGACTCCGGCCAGGCGGAGGGCGGTGAGGGCGCGACTGACGGCCTCCGGGTATTCGCGGACGTCCTCGGGGAGTTGGACCGGCGGGTTGGTGGAGGCGGCACGGATGCCGTCGATGGAGGCCGCGCGGTAGCCCTCGAAGACGGCGCGGTCTTCGGCCAGGGCGAGCTTGCGGCCCGCGTCCTTCACGGGTTGCCAGTCGGAGTCCCGGGAGCCGCGTTCGACGTCGTCCACGGCGTCGCGGCGGACGGTGAAGGGGACGCGTAGCTCGACCACCGGCTGGGCGGTGCGGGCGCGGGCCTGGATGCCGTCCGTCGGGGGGTCGATGGCGGTCAGGTGGCCGGTGCCGACGGCGGCGAGGGTGGCGCCCTCGGGGCCGTTGAGGTCGACGACGCGGCGGCCGGCGATGTGGAGCTTGAAGGTCTGGCGGGCCTCCTCCTCGATCTCCTCCCAGGCGGCGGCGGAGATCGGGGCGAGGTCGCGGTGGAGGTTGTCCATGGGCGGGGTCCTGTTCAGGAGGTCTGCTTGAGGCTGCCGATGCCGAGCGAGCCGTCCCCGGAGCGGGAGGCGGGGGCGGAGCCGGGCGCCGGGGGCGGGGAGTCGAGGAAGTCGGCGGTCGGGACGAAGAACAGCCCGCCGGTGACGGCGGTGGAGAAGTCGAGCAGCCGGTCGGTGGTGCCGGGCGGGTTGCCGACGACCATGTTGCGCAGCATCTGCTCGGTCACCCCGGGGTCGGCCGCGTAGCCGATGAAGTAGGTGCCGGACTCGCCGCCGCGGTCCGCGGAGCCGAAGGTGCCGTACGGCATGTTGAAGCGGACGATCTTCCGCTCCTCGCCGTCCGGGCCGGTGATGACGGTGAGTGCCACGTGCGAGTCGGCGGGTTTGGCGTCGTCGGACAGTTCGATGTCGTCGAGTTTGGTGCGGCCGACCGCCCCCTCCTGCTGCTCGACGCTCAGCGCGTTCCACTTGTCCATGGCGTGCACGTACCGCTGGACGAGGACGTAGCTGCCGCCGGTGAACCCCGGGTCCTCGGCGCCGACCAGGGCCGCGCGTTCGGCGGCCCGGCCCTCCGGGTTCTCGGTGCCGTCGACGAAGCCGAGCAGGTCGCGGTCCTCGAAGTACTTGAAGCCCTGGACGGAGTCGACGACGGTGGCGGCCCCGGCGAGCCGGCCGGTGAGCTGCGCGGCCAGTTCGAAGCAGAGGTCCATCCGCTCGGCCCGCAGGTGCAGCAGCAGGTCGCCGGGGGTGGCCGGGGCGCGGTGGCGGGGGCCGGCGACCTCCTGGAAGGGGTGCAGGGAGGCCGGGCGGGGGCCGGTGAAGAGGCGGTCCCAGAGCTCGGAGCCGATGCCGGTGACGCAGGTGAGGCCGCCCTCGGGGGCCCGGAAGCCGACCGCACGGCGCAGTCCGGCGAGTTCGGGCAGCAGGTCGCGGACGGCGGCCTCGCGGCCGGGTTCGACGGTGAGGACCAGGAAGACGGCCGCGCTGGTCAGCGGGGAGAGGACGGCTTGCGATTCGGCCTGCATGGTGGTGGATCTCCTCGTCGTCGTGGCTTTTCTCAGGACGCCCGGGAGGCGTCCCACTCGGCGCGGTAGTCCGCGAAGATCTGCTTGAGGTGGTGCCCGATCTTCAGGTAGTCGAGGTCGTCGAGGTTCGCCAGCGAGACCCGGACGGACCATTCGGGCCCGTCGAAGCCGCCGCCGTTGAGCAGCACCACGCCGGTCTGCTCGGCGAGCCGGAACAGCGGTTCGGTGGGCTCGTAGTTCTTCTCCAGGAAGGTCGCGAAGTCCTTGCCCGCGACCCGTTCGGCCTCGGCCAGCAGGTCGAGCTCGACGTAGTAGCCGGCCCGCCCGGGGTCGTCCGCGATCTTCATTCCGGAGCCCTCCATCAGCAGGTCGAGCCGCCGGCGGACGATGCCCTGCACCCGCGCCTTGTACGCCTTGCCCTCGGGCAGCAGCGCGAACAGCGAGAAGAGCACCATCTGGGCCTGCTGCGGCAGGCTGAGCCCGGCGGTGTGGTTGAGCGCGACCTGCCGGGAGTCGGCGACCAGCCGGTCGATGAAGCGGAGCTTCCCGGGTTCCAGGCTCAGCGTGCCGTACCGCCGCGCGAGGCGCTCCTTCCACTCCGCGGGGAGGGTGGCGATCAGGTCGTCGATCACGTTGTCCCGGTCCAGGCCGATCACCCCGAGGCGGTGGCCGGTGGCGCCGTAGTGCTTGGAGTACGAGTAGACGAGCAGGGTGTTGCGGGGCAGTTCGGCGGCCAGGGTGCGGAAGCCGTCCACGAAGGTGCCGTACACGTCGTCGGTGACGATCATCAGGTCGGGGTTGGTGGTGGCCACGATCTGCTTGATCTGGTCGGTGACCTGCCGGGACAGCGCCAGGGAGGGCGGGTTGCTCGGGTTGACCAGGCAGACCAGCCTGATCCCGGGGTCGGCCAGCTTGGCGACCTCGTCCGCCGGGTAGCGCCACTCCCGCACCCCGGTCTCGACCAGCTTGTCCGCCTGGATCCGGACCACCTCGAAGCCGTAGGTGTCCAGTTCGGGGATCTCGATGTACGGGGTGAACACCGGCACCATCAGGGCGATCCGGTCGCCCTTGTGCAGCAGGCCGTTCTTCGTCAGCGAGTCGAAGACGTAGCACATCGCGGCGGTGCCGCCCTCGGTGGCGAACAGCTCGGGCTGCTGCGGCGACGGGGGCCGCCGGTCCATCAGCTCCTCCTGGAGGTAGCCGCGGACGATCCGCTCGGCATGCACCAGCATCCGGTCGGGGACGGGGTAGTTGTCGCCGATGCTCGCGTCGGCGAGCTCGTGGAGGAAGGCCTCGCGCTCGAACCCGAAGCGATCGACGGCGAGTTCGACGCTGCGCCGGAGCAGCTCGATGCCGGGAAGCCCGGGGTGGCCGCGGACGAAGGCGTCGAAGCGGCCGGCGATGCCGGACCGTTCCGGCATGCCGCCGAGGTCGTCGGCGGTCCACACCCGGCGGCTCTCCGCCAGCGCGAAGTGGCCGAGCGCGAGGCAGGCCTCGCGGGGGCCGGTGCAGACCCAGTTCGGGTTGCCGCGACCGGCGTTGAGCATGTGGGCGGTGGACTTGTCCTTCTGCCCGGGCTCGTCGCGCTGGTAGGCCTCGGCGAGCCGGACGAACTCGGCCTTGAGCTCGAAGGGGCTGAGCCGGGCCAGTCGGCGGATCTCCTCGCGGCCGGTCGTGGGCTTCGTCATGGCGTTCTCGACTCTCCTCGGGAAGACGGGCGTTCGGCCCGGCAGGGCGACGGCGGCGGCGCCCCGGACGGCCCTCCTCGCCGCACGGCGGCGGCGCCGGTGCTCGACGCGATGATGTGACGGTCCGTCATGTCAGCTCCCCAGCATGCCGACCAGGATCGGTCCGGTGAGCGGGAGCAGGAAGTTGGAGATGGTGTAGGTGATCGTGTAGCCCAGCATCGGGATGCTGCTCTGCGCGACGTTGGTGACGGCGGTGATCGCCGGGGTGCTGCACTGCTGGCCGGCGATGGCGCCGACCAGGATCGGCGGCTCGATCCTCAGCAGCTTGCGGCCGACGAACAGCGAGAGCACGGCCGGGACGGTGACCATGAGGATGCCGGACAGCGGCAGCAGCACCGGGTGGTCCTTGAGCAGCGCCGCCGCGTCCGGGCCCGCGGCCAGGCCGGTGACCGCGATGAAGACGGAGAGCCCGAGGTCCTTGGCGGTCTGCGCGGCGACCGGCGGATAGGCCCCGAAGGTGGGCCGCTGGGCCCGGAGCCAGCCGAAGACCAGACCGGAGACCAGGCAGCCGCCGCCGGTGCCGAGCGAGAGCGCGGCGTTCCCGGCGTGCACGGTGACCAGGCCGATCAGCACGCCGACGCAGATGCCGAGGCTGATGTAGATGTAGTCGATGGCGTCCTTGCGGATGCCGACGCCGGCCTTGGCGGCGAACCGGTCGACGGCCGAACGGGCGCCGGTGACGGTCACGGTGTCGCCGCGGTGCAGCTCGGTGTCGGCGATCGCGGGCAGGTGCTGGTCGACCCGCTGGATGTCGGTCAGGTAGATCCCGGAGGTCGTGGACGGCTGCTCCTCGGCCAGCTCCCCCGCCGTCCGGCCGACGAAGTCCCGGTTGGTGAGGACGATGTCGCGGACCACCAGCGGGCTGTCCAGGCCGGGTACGCCGGAGGTCTCCGGGCCCAGTTCGTGGCCGGTGTCGATGACCGCCTCGCGGCGGCCGACCAGCAGCACGAGGTCGCCGCGGCGCAGCCGGAAGTCCCGGTCGGGGTGGAGGGTGCGGCCGTCCCGCCGGACGCCCTCGACGGTGACCAGGCCGGGCTGGACCTCCTCGACCCGGGCGATGGCCGAGCCCTCGCCCTGGGAGACCAGGTAGGTACGGCCGACCAGCGGGGGCAGTGCGGGCTGCTCGTCGGCGGCCGGCGCGCCCTTGCCGCCGCGCAGCCCCTCCCACAGTTCCCGGGAGGCGTCGGGCAGCTTGATCCGCATGACCAGCGGGAAGATCTGGCTGGTCAGCAGCACGATGGAGACCAGTCCGAAGAGGTAGCAGACCGAGTAGGCGGCGGCCACGTGGTTCTGCAGCTGGGCGGACTGGTCGGCGCTGATGCCGGAGAGGTTGGCGATCGCCTCCTGGGCGGTGCCGACCACGGCCGACTCGGTGGCCGCCCCGGCCAGGATGCCGGCCGCGGTGCCGACGTCCAGGTCGAAGGCCTTGCCGATGCCGTAGGCCATCCCGACGACCAGCACCGCCTCCATGACGCAGAGCACCGCGAAGCGCAGGCCCTTGGCGTTGAGGTTGGCGAAGAACTGGGGGCCCGCGATGTAGCCGAGCGAGAAGATGAACAGGGCGAAGGCGACGTTCTTGACGTCGGCGTTGACGCTGACGTGCCGGCTGCCGATCAGCATGGCGACGATCAACGTGCCGCAGATTCCGCCGAGTCGGATCGGCCCGACGCGCAGTTTGCCGAGCAGGTAGCCGAGCGCCAGGCAGACGAACAGCGCGAGGACGGGGTTCTCCCGCAGCAGGCTCACGGCAGCCGCCCCCGCCGCGGTGCGGGGACGCCGAACGGGGGACGGACCAGCACTAATCTGATCATGGGAATGATTACACCGCAAAGCGGACAATCCGGCACGGCCGACGCGCATCCGAACGGCATCGGCGGACGACCCCGCCGGACGGGCTCACCGGACGGGCCCGCCGAGCGGACGCGCCGAACGGCCCCGCCGGGAGGCTGTCCCGACGGGGCCGTTCGGACCGGGGGCCGAGGCCGGCTCAGACCCGCAGGGCCGCCAGCTGCTCGGCGAACGGCACCACCTGGTCGGGCAGCGCCGGCGCCGCCGGGGCCCGACCGGCCAGCAGGGCCGCCAGCTCGCCGGCCGCCCGGTCGATCCGGCGCGGCAGGCCGTCGGTGAGCCCGTCCCCCGCCGCGCCCCAGTCGTCGGTGGCCGCGTAGACGGCCGTCGGCAGCACCACCGCGCGCAGGTAGCTGAACAGCGGGCGGACGGCGTGCTCCAGGGCGAGCGAGTGCCGGGGCGTGCCGCCGGTGGCGGCGATCAGCACCGGCTTGCCGGTGAGCGCGTCGTTGTCGACCACGTCGAAGAAGGACTTGAACAGGCCGCTGTACGAGGCCGTGAAGATCGGCGTCACCGCGATCAGGGCGTCCGCCTCCGTGACCGCCTCGATCGCCGCGCGCAGCCCGGCGCCGGGGAAGCCGGTGACGAGGTTGTTGGCGATCTCCACCGCCAGGTCCCGCAGTTCGACCACGGTGACCTCCGCCTCCCGCCCCTCCAGGGCGAGTCGGCGCACCGTCGAGTCGGCGAGCCGGTCGGCCAGCAGCCGGGTCGAGGACGGCTTGCTCAGCCCGGCACTCACCACCACCAGCTTGAACGCGGTCACTTGGCCACCTCCACGGTGTTCTCGTCCTTCTCGTCCTTGGCCGCGACCAGCGCGGCGTGGGTCGGACCGTCCGGCACCCCGGCCGGGCGGCCCTTGGCGAACTCCTCGCGCAGCACCGGCACGACCTCCTCGCCGAGCAGGTCCAGCTGCTCCAGCACCGTCTTCAGCGGCAGGCCGGCGTGGTCCATCAGGAACAGCTGGCGCTGGTAGTCGCCGAAGGACTCGCGGAAGGTCAGGGTCTTCTCGATGACCTCCTGCGGGCTGCCCACGGTCAGCGGGGTCTGCTCGGTGAACTCCTCCAGCGAGGGCCCGTGCCCGTACACCGGCGCGTTGTCGAAGTACGGACGGAACTCGCGCACCGCGTCCTGGGAGTTCTTCCGCATGAACGCCTGTCCGCCGAGGCCGACGACCGCCTGCTCGGGCGTGCCGTGGCCGTAGTGGGCGAAGCGCTCGCGGTAGAGGTTGATCAGCTTCTTGAAGTGCTCCTTGGGCCAGAAGATGTTGTTCGCGAAGAAGCCGTCACCGTAGTAGGCGGCCTGCTCGGCGATCTCGGGGCTGCGGATCGAGCCGTGCCAGACGAACGGCGGGACGTCGTCCAGCGGGCGCGGGGTGGAGGTGAAGCCCTGGAGCGGGGTGCGGAAGCGGCCCTGCCAGTCGACGACCTCCTCGCGCCACAGCTGGTGCAGCAGCGCGTAGTTCTCGATCGCGAGCGGGATGCCCTGGCGGATGTCCTGGCCGAACCAGGGGTAGACCGGGCCGGTGTTGCCGCGGCCCATCATGACGTCCACCCGGCCCTCGGCCAGGTGCTGGAGCATCGCGAAGTCCTCGGCGATCTTCACCGGGTCGTTGGTGGTGATCAGCGTGGTCGAGGTGGAGAGGATGATGCGGTCGGTCTGCGCGGCGATGTAGCCGAGCATGGTCGTCGGCGAGGACGGGACGAACGGCGGGTTGTGGTGCTCGCCGGTCGCGAAGACGTCCAGGCCGACCTCCTCGGCCTTGCGGGCGATGGCGACCATCGCCTTGATCCGCTCGTGCTCGGTCGGGGTGCGGCCGGTGGTCGGGTCGGTCGTCACGTCGCCGACGGAGAAGATTCCGAACTGCATGCTGATCACCACATCCCAGGTAGTCCAACTTTCAACCACCTTAGCATCCGGGTGGGTCCCGTTATTCCCCCTCCCCCGCTCCCCCTCGTCGTCCCCCCTCCCCAGCGGCGACAATGGAAGGCGCGGGCGGCCAGGAAAGGCTCCGGAAGGGCGGCGGACGATGGGTCCGTACATCGCGGTGAGCGCGCTGAGCCACGAGGGCCTGGTGCGGGAGCACAACGAGGACAGCCTCACGGTCGGGCCGTGGACGCTCTGCGCCACCGTGACCACCAACCCGCAGACCCTGCTCTTCCCGCTCGGCCCGCCCTGCGTGATCGCGGTCGCCGACGGCCTGGGCGGCCACCCCGGCGGCGAGGTGGCCAGTGCCCTGGTCGCCCGCCGGCTCGCCGCCGACGGGGGCGCGCTGGACGGCGAGGAGGCCGTCCGCGAGGAGCTCCTGGCCTGCAACCGGGCCGTCTACGCGGCCGCCGCCGAGGAGCCGGAGCTCGCCGCGATGGGCACCACCGTCGCCGGGCTGGTGCTGCTGCCCGAGTGGGCGCTGGCCTTCAACGTCGGCGACAGCCGGGTCTACCGGATCACCGGGGACGGGCTGCGCCGGGTGAGCGTGGACGACAGCCCGCCGCTGCCGCCCGGACGGCGCACCACCTCGGTGGTCACCCAGACCCTGGGCGGCTCGCTCGGACTCACCTTCGTCGAGCCGCACGTCCGGGCCGTGCCGCTGGCCGCCGGGGACCGGTACCTGGTGTGCAGCGACGGCCTGACCGACCCGGTGCCCGAGGAGGAGCTGGCCGGGCTGCTGGAGCGGTCGTTCGAGGGGGCGGACCGCTCGGACGGCAGGGCGGCGTTCGAGCTGTGGAAGGCGGCGATCGAGGCCGGCGGGCCGGACAACATCACCCTGGCGCTGGTGCGGGTCGGCGCGTAGGGCGCCCGTACGGAACGGACCCGCCCCGGGCGGGGCGCCGTAGCGCTCCGCCCGGGGCGGTCACCTGTCCGTTCGCCGTACTCGGCTCACATTTCGCTCGTGACGCTCACCCCGCTGAAGCCCTGCTGGGCGTAGAGACTGAAGAAGATGTAGCCGCCGGCCGGCGGGTCCGTGACGGTCAGCGTCTCGGAGTTGTCCGGGCCGGTCGACCGCGCGGTGTTCGTGTCGGTGTAGGCCCAGCTCGTCGGGTTGTAGTAGAGGTCGCCGTTGCCGGTGCCGCCGCTGGTGGTGATCTTCACCTGCTTGGTGCCGGCCGGCACCAGGAGGTAGAAGTGCGCGTAGTTGCCCGTGGTGGCCGCGACGTTGCTGCGGGTGCAGTTGGCCGCCAGCAGCCGGGTGTCGGTGCCGGTGCACTCGGGCAGCGGGGTGCCCGGCGTGGTGGGCGGGTTGCCGCTGCCGTCGGTGGCGCAGCCGCCGGACGCGCACTTGGTCAGCCAGCTGTCGAAGTCGGCGTCGTAGCGGGTGCCGATGGTGGTCTTCAGGATGGCGCGGGCACCGTCCCAGTCACCGGTGCGGTACTTGGCGAGGACCGCGTCCAGGTCGGAGCGGTGCTGCTCCAGCATGTAGCGCACGGCCAGGTAGCCCCAGCGGTAGACCCGGTCCTGGTCGCCGTAACCGGTGTCGAAGAGGTCGCTCAGCTTGTAGGTGTGGCGGGCGGCCGCCGCGATGGCGCCGTCGTTGTTCACCTTGCGGTACGAGTAGGAGACGTACTCCGCGAAGCCCTCGACCCACCAGACGGTCGGGGTCTTCATGCCGGCCTCGAAGTCGCCGTACATGTCGAACCGGCCGTCGAGGTAGTGGGTGTACTCGTGGTTGAGGTTCCAGATCTCGAAGGACGGACGGGCCCACTCGGCCTCGTAGCAGAGGAAGCGCGGCTGGTTGCCGACCGCCGCCGGGTCGCCCTCCAGGTACATGCCGCCGTTGTTGGTGTCGATGCCGTAGATCGCGGCGGCGAGCACCTGGTAGTCGAGCGAGGAGTGGAAGGCCACGACCTCGATCGTCTTGTTGTTGTCGTCCTTGACCGGGCCGCTGTCCTTGGCCACCGCGTGGAAGAACGCGTCCTGGCCGTTCAGGCTGGTGCAGGCGGTGTTCAGCTGGGCGGCGTCCAGCGCCTGGGCGAGCAGCGTGATGCTCGGGCTGCAGGTGTGCTTCACGGTCAGCACGCCGGCCTTGAGCTGGGCGGACTTGTCACAGGTGCCGTAGAAGGAGCAGTTGCCCTGGTCGTAGTAGTCGACCGCCTCCGCGACCGCGGCCCACTGGAAGACGGTGCGGCCCTTCGGCTCCGACTTCTCGACCAGCGTCTTGGCCAGCGGACGGACCTTGGCCTGGAGGGCGGTGTCCTTCAGGAAGCGGGTCAGCTCCTTGGTCGCGTTGTAGACCAGCACGCCGAAGCTGTCGCCGAGCAGGGCGTTGTTGCGGGTCGCGAAGTCGGACAGCGCGTCCAGCACGCTCGGGTCCGCCTCGACGGCCGCGTCGAAGCCGGGCACCTGGTGGCCGCGGAACAGCACGGTGAACACCGGGTTGACCGCCCAGGCCATGCCGGCCGGGTTCCAGGTGTCGGCCTTGTAGTCGCCGAGCAGCCGCTTGACCACCGGCAGGAAGCGGACGTTCTCCTGCGCGCTGTCGATCAGGGTGACGGCCTCGCCCAGGATGGGCGCGTTGCCCGAGGCGACGTCGCGCGAGTGGGCGCTGTTGAAGAAGGCGTCCAGCCCGGACTGGATCGCGGTCTTGAGGCCGGCGCCGTACTCGCCGACGTCCTCCTTGTGGTACCACTGCACGAAGTAGCCGGCGCGCAGGTAGAGCACCAGCTGCTCGACCGAAGTGCTGTTGTCACCGGGGTAGTTGGCCGAAGCGTCGCGCAGCGCGTAGGCCACCGTGTTCATCTGCTCCTCGCGGAACGCGCCGCGCGCGTCGCCGCCGGTGAGCTGGAACAGGCTGTTGATGCAGTTGATGTCCGCGCTCTTGATGTGCTGGACCAGGTCGCTGCCGGTCCGGCCGCTGAAGTCGCCGACGGTACAGGCCTGTTCGGCCGCCGCGCCGAGGCTGAGGGCCTTGGCGGTCGGCCGGACCTCGGCCGGCCGGGTGTCGACCGAGAGCGGGGCGCGCTGGTCGACCGAGGCCAACTGCTGCCCGCTGTCGGCTCGTTCGGCTGCGCCGGTGGCGGGCTGCGGGGCCGGCCCGGTGGGGACGGGCGCGGGCGAGCCGCCGGGGGTGGGGGTGGCGGGGGCGGCCTGGGACTGCGGGGCGAACAGGCCGACCGCCAGGAACAGGGACAGGACGAGCGTCAGCAATCGTGCCAGCTGCGGGAGTCGCAGCAGACGTGAAGGACTCACGTGGGGGCCTCCGGGCCGTCGTCGGCCGCGATTTGGGGCGCGGCCGGTGGGGGGTGTCGAGGACCGTTGGTGACGGCGCCGCGTGGGGAGCGGTTCCGTCGGGCACGGTGGGGGGTGTGACATGTACCATGGCACATCTCACATGGCCTTGGGAACCCGGGGCGTTGTGCGCAGTTTGCGGGGAATTCACGGAGGGATCGTGGTGACGGTCCGTCAACAGACCCGCCCCGGACGGGGCGCCGTAGCGCTCCGCCCGGGGCGGTCACCTGTCTGGGTTCAGCCGGGGTCGGCTCACATCTCGCTCGTGACACTCACCCCGCTGAAGCCCTGCTGGGCGTAGAGGCTGAAGAAGACGTAGCCACCGACCGGCGGGTTGGTGACGGTCAGCGTCTCCGCGTTGTCCGGACCCGCCGAGCGCGTGACGTACGCGTTGGTGTAGGCCCAGCTCGTCGGGTTGTAGTAGAGGTCGCCGTTGCCGGTGCCGCCCTTGCTGGTGACCTTGATCTGCTTGGTGCCGGCCGGCACCAGGAGGTAGAAGTGCGCGTAGTTGCCCGTGGTCGCCGCGACGTTGCCGCGCACGCAGTCGGCCGCCAGCAGCCGGACGTCGTTGCCCGCGCACTCCGGCAGCTGCGGCTGGCCCGGCGTGTCGGTGGCGCAGGCGCCGGCGGCGCACTTGGTCAGCCAGCTGTCGAAGTCGGCGTCGTAGCGGGTGCCGATGGTGGTCTTCAGGATGGCGCGGGCGCCGTTCCAGTCACCGGCGCGGTACTTGGCGAGGACCGCGTCCAGGTCCGAGCGGTGCTGCTCCAGCATGTAGCGCACGGCCAGGTAGCCCCAGCGGTAGACCCGGTCCTGGCTGCTGGTGGCGTAGACGGTGTCGAACAGCTCGCTCAGCCGGTAGGCGTGCTGCGAAGCGACCGCGATGGCACCGTCGTTGACGACCTTGCGGTACGAGTAGGAGACGTACTCCGCGAAGCCCTCGACCCACCAGTCGATCGGCTGGACCTGGCCGGCGTCGTAGTCGCCGTACACGTTGAACCGGCCGTCGAGGTAGTGGGTGTACTCGTGGTTGAGGTTCCAGATCTCGAAGGACGGGCGGGCCCACTCGGCCTCGTAGCAGAGGAAGCGCGGCTGGTTGCCGACCGCCGCCGGGTCGCCCTCCAGGTACATGCCGCCGTTGTTGGTGTTGATGTCGTAGATGACCGCGGCGAGCACCTGGTAGTCGAGCGAGGAGTGGAAGGCCACGACCTCGATCGTCTTGTTGTTGTCGTCCTTCACCGGGCCGCTGTCCTTGGCCACCGCGTGGAAGAACGCGTCCTGGCCGTTCAGGCTGGTGCAGGCGGTGTTCAGCTGGGTGGCGTCCAGCGCCTGGGCCAGGATGACGATGCTCGGGCTGCAGCTGTGCTTCACCGTCAGGTTGGCGGCCTTGAACTTCGCCGGGTCGTCACAGGTGCCGTAGTACGAGCAGTTGCCCTTGTCCCACCAGTTCACCGCGAGCGTCACCGAGCCGCGCTGGTACATCGTGGGGCCGGTCGGGGCGGACTGCTGGGCCAGGGCCCGCGCGTAGGGGCGCAGCCGGGGCATCAGGTCCGGGTACTGCATGAAGCGGGTCAGCTCGTTGGTCGCCTCGTAGACCGTCCGCCCGTAGGTGCCGCCGTGCAGGCCCTGGTTGCGGGAGATGAAGGTGAACAGGGCGTCCAGCACGCTCGGGTCGGCCTTGACGGCGGGGAGGAAGTCGGCCTCCCAGTGGCCGGCGAACAGCGCGGTGAGCGCCGGGGTCACCGCGTAGACCATGCCGTTCGGGTTCCAGGTGGCGCTGTCGTAGTCGGACAGCAGGCGCTTGACGACGGGCAGGTAGCGGGCGCTGTCCTTGATGCTGTCGATCAGCGTGGCCGCCCGGGCCAGCGGGCTCGCGTTGTCCGCGGTGACGTCCCGCGAACGGGGGTTGGCGAAGAACGCGTCCAGCGCGGCGCGGGAGGCGTCCTTCAGGCCGCTGCCGTAGGGGCCCACCACGTCGGGGTTGTAGAACTGCGTGAAGTAGCCGGCCTGCAGGTAGAGCATCAGCTCCGCGATCGAGCCGCTGTCGTTGCCCTGGTAGCCGTTGGCGGCGTCGCGCACCGCGTTCGCCACGGTGACCATCTGCGACTCGCGGAAGGCGTTGGCGGCGTCGCCGCGGCCGATCTTGAACAGCGAGTTGACGCACTGGAGGTCGACGGACTTGATCTGCTGGACCAGCGCGCTGCCGGTCCGGCTGGTGAAGTCGCCGACGTTGCAGGGCCGGGCGGCGGCCGCGTCCAGGCCGAAGGCCTTGGCCTGCGGCTGCCCGGCCGTCGGCAGGCCGGTGAGCGGGGCCGTCGGCGACTGGGGCACCAGGTCCTCGGGGCTGAGGCGCTTGCGGCCGTCCGGCTTCGCCGGGGTGGTGTCGGCGCGGCTCTCGCCGATCGCGGGCGGCGGCGCCAGGTGGGCGGGCGCCGTGCCGGCGGGCGTACCGGCGGGGGTACCGCCGGGGGTGGTTCCGCCGGGGGTGGGGCCGGCGGGGGCGGCCTGGCTGAGCGGGGCGAACAGGCCGACCGCCAGGAACAGGGACAGGACGAGCGTCAACAGTCGTGCCAACCGCGGGACTCGCAGTAAGCGTTGGCCATTCACGTGGGGGCCTCCGGGCCGTCATCGGCCGCGATTTGGGGCGCGGCCTACGGGGGAGCGAGGACCGTCCGCGACGGGACCCGTGGGGCGGGTCCGTCGTGGAAACAGTGGGGATGTGCCATGTAATATTGCACACATCACACATCATTGTGAAGGCCTTTACCCAAGCCCTACCCATCCGGAAAAGCGGAAGGGCATGGCGACGTCGTCGTCACCATGCCCTTCGGGCCCGCGGATCGGTGGAACCGACTACCGCCGGATTCCGGCTACTTGCGGAGCAGCAGGATCACGCCCGCCGTCACCAGGCCGACCACGACGGCGGCCGCGCCGTACGCCAGGCGGTGCGCCCGCAGCACCGGCAGGAAGCGGTCCACGGCGTAGCGGCCGGGGCCGGTCAGGGCGAGCGCGGCGGCACCGGCGGTCAGCAGCAGCTCGTACTCGCTGCCCTTCGGGGCGAAGAAGCCGCCGCCCCAGGTGACGGCTATCGCGTTGACCATCGTGCCGACGATCGCGGCGCCCGCCAGCGGGGTCAGCAGGCCGACGGCGAGGGCGAGTCCGCCCAGCGTCTCGGTGAGGCCGGCCACCACGGCCATGGCGTTGCCGGCCGGGTAGCCGCTCATGGTGAAGAACTGACCGGTGCCGTCGATCCCGCCGCCGCCGAACCAGCCGAACAGCTTCTGGCTGCCGTGCGCGGCCATGGTCAGGCCGAGGGCCAGGCGCAGGAGCAGGAGTCCGGCGTCATAGGCGTGCGGGGAGGTCGTCGCGGACCCGGCGGTGTCCCGGGTCGGGCTGACGGTGGTGGTGGCGGCGGTCGTGCTCGGGCTGCTGCTCGGCATGCGCGTCTCCATCGATCGGGGTTCGGTCGTCGTCCGGCGCGGCCGGACACGGTCAAGGGTTGTGGTGGTGCGGCAGGCAGGGATCGTCACCCGGCGCCATTGTTCAAATTTGAACCGCCGCTTCACCGACCGTACCCCGAAGTTCGAATTTGAACAACTGACGGGCCGTCGGCGACTCGCGGGCCCCGCCCCGGCCGGAGAGGGTGGAGACATGGCCCACCACAGACAGCACCGACGGGAGACCCGGACCGGCACCCCGTACCCCGAGGCGCTGGACGCCTTCGGCGAGCGCGTCCGACTGATCACTCCCGAACAGTGGGACTCCCCCACCCCGTGCAGCGACTGGTCCGTCCGCGACCTCGTCAACCACCTCACCGGCGAACAGCTCTGGGTGCCCGAGCTGCTGATGGGCGCCACCGTCGGCGAGGTCGGCGAGCGCTTCGACGGCGACGTGCTCGGCGACGACCCGGTCACCGCCTGGACCGACGCCGCCGCGGCCGCCCGGGAGGCCTGGGCCGTCCCCGGCGCCACCGAGCTGACCGTCCACCTCTCCTTCGGGGACACCTCGGGGCAGTACTACCTGGACCAGCTCACCACCGACCTGGTGATCCACTCCTGGGACCTCGCCGAGGGCATCGGACGGCACACCCGGCTCCCCGACGGGCTCGTCGGGTTCGCGCTCGGCGAGTTCGCCGGGTACGGGGACCTCTCCGGCAGCGGGCTCTTCGGCCCGCCGCTGCCGGTGCCCGAGGACGCCGACCCGCAGACCCGGCTGCTCGCCCTCACCGGGCGGCGGGACGGGGGGTGAGCGGGACCCACGGAGGGTGAGCGGGCTCGACGGGGGGGGTGAGCGGCGCGTGCCTCCGGCCGGGCGGCCCGGCGCCGGATACTGGAAGACAGCGGGGGAAGTCTTCCGTGCGAGAGGCGGGCGGGCCATGAGCCGCAGGCCTGACATCCTCGGCGAGTTCACCGCCGACCACCGGGCGGTCAGCGAACTGCTCGACCGGATCGAGGCCGCACCGGCCGGCGACCCCGGACGCGGCGAGCTGGTGGCCCGGCTGACCGACCTCCTCTTCACCCACTGCGCCGCCGAGGAGGAACACCTCTTCCCGGTGGTCCAGCACGACGTGCCCGACGGCGGGGCCCTGGTCTTCCGCAGCATCCACGACCACCTGGCGATCGGGCAGTACCTCGCCGACCTCCAGGGGCTCGGACCGGCCGAACCGGCCTTCGACACCCTGCTGCGCGGCCTCGCCGAAACCCTGCGGCGGCACCTGCGCGGGGAGGAGGAGCAGCTGTTCCCGGCCGCCCGCAAGGCCCTGCCCGCGGCCGCCCGCACCGCGCTGGGCGACCGGCTGCGGGCGGAGCGGGCCGAACTGGACGCCCCGAACTGATCAGCGCTCCCGCCGGCCCGGGCCTCCGGGCCCGCTCATTCCTTCAGGCCGGATCATTCCTCCGGGCCGGATCAATGCTTCGGGCTGATCACCGCGAACCGGGCGCCCTCGCGGTCCCGAAGCCGGGCCACCCGCCCGTACGGGGAGTCGAAGGCCGGCCCGAGCGCCCCGCCGCCCAGCTCCGCGGCCCGGGCCACCGCCCGGTCCGTGTCCGGGACGGCGAAGGACACCTCCCAGTGCGGCGGCATCCCGGCCGGGCCGCCGGCCTGCTCCTTGGCCAGCGCCGCGACACTGTGCCCCTCGGCGCGCAGCACCACCCGGTCGTGCTCCCAGCGGACGTCGAAGCGCTCCGGGTCGCGGCCGTCCCAGCGGAACACCTCACCGTAGAACAGCGCCGCCGCGAACGGGTCCGGGGTGCGCAGCTCGATCCAGACCGGCGCCCCGGGCAGGTCCAGCTTCCGGGCCCGGCCCAGCGGGCCCTCCCAGATGCCGAACACCGCGCCCGCCGGGTCCGCCGCGAAGGCCACCCGTCCGGCGTCGAAGGCCAGCGGGCCGACCGCCAGAGTCGCACCGCGCTCCCGCACCGCGTCGGCGGCGGCGTCGGCGCTCTCCGTCCCGAAGTAACTGGTCCACGCGAGCGGAACCGCCCCGACACCGGCGACGCCCAGCCCGGCCACCGCCTCCCCGCCGGTCACCGCGTGCACGTACGGGCCGAAGCGGTCCGGCCCGGGCTCGAACTCCCAGCCGAGCAGCGGGCCGTAGAACGTCTTCGCGTCCTCCAGATCCGGGGCCATCAGGCTCACCCAGCACGGCACGGCCGCCACACAGCGCACCCGGGCGACCGTCTCACCGCTGCCCATCGCGAACCTCCTCCGCCCACCCGGCCGCCGGGCCCCTCCCGACTCCCACGGCCCACCGGCCGCCCGGGACGCCCACAGCCTAGGGCGCCACCCTCACCGCCCCGGGGAAGCCATGCCCGGGATCAGCGCACCCAGTTCTTGAGGGGCTCGGTGTCCAGGGAGATGCCCACCGGGTCGGGGAGGCGGACGGCCTTGCCGAACGGCAGGGTGTGGACAGTCTCGTAGCGGACGCCGTCGGGCTGACTGTGGACGATGATCTCCGCGGAGTCCCGGTCGATCAGCAGGTAGACGGGGATGCCGGCCTCGGCATAGGCGCGGGGCTTCTCGACCCGGTCGCGACGGTCGGTGTCGGAGTCGTAGGAAGTGACCTCCGCAACCATCAGGACCTCGCTGGTCGGCGCCCAGTCTCCGTACCCCACGAAGGCGTCGGCATCCGCGAGTGTGCCGTCGGGACGGGCGCGCCCGTCCCGGTAGCCCTCAAGCCTCAACCCTTGGTCATGAAGGAAGAGCTCCGGCCGAGCCTGGATGCAGATCCGAAGGAGCCACTGGACGATGCGGCCGTGGTCGCCGTCTGGCACGGGCTTGATCCCCAACTTCCCGTTGATGAACTCCAGCCGGATGCCTTCGACGGTTCGGCCCAGATGCCGGGCGAACTCCTCGAACTGCTCGGGCAGCATCTGCGGGCGCTCGGAGATCGCAGTCACGGGCCTTCCTCCTTCGCCTGGACACCCTCCGGGTCAACGAGGTCCCCGGCGAGTGGTTACGGGCCGTCCTGGCTTGACGATAGCCGAGCCCGCCAACCCCCTCGCCATGTGATGCAGGTCACATGGCGAGGGGAAATTCCGGGGACGGATTCCCCGTTTCCGAGTACGTTGGAAGAAGCGGGGAGATTTTCCCCGGTATCCTGATGAGGAGCAGTCGTCGTGACCACCACCGCCGAGTCGGTCCGTCCCGCGGGGAGCGCACGTACGCCGAAGTTGCGTGCGGACGCGAGCCGGAACCGGGAGCGGATCGTGCTGGCGGCCCGGGAGGCGTTCGTCGAGTACGGTGCGGACGCGCCGCTGGACGAGATCGCGAAGCGGGCGGGGGTCGGCAATGCCACGCTGTACCGGAACTTCCCGGACCGGGTGGCGCTGATCCGCGAGGTGGCGGTGCTCGTCAAGAACCGCATCCTGGCCCTCGCCGAGACGGCGACGGCGGAGGCGGACGCCCCTGACGGCAGTGGGCCGTTCGACGCCCTCCAGCGGTTCGCGCACGCGTCCGTCGGGGAGAAGGTCGGCGGTCTGTGCACCCTGTTCAGCAACCATGTCGACCTGTACGACCCGGAGTTGACCGAGATCCGGGAGCGCCTGCAGGCCGCCGTGGGCGGGCTGATGGAGCGCGCCCGGGCCGCGGGCGAGCTGCGGTCGGACGTCGACCACGGTGACCTGTTCATCGCGATGAGCCAGCTGACCCGGCCACTGCCGAACACCGCCTGCCGACTGCTCGACGACTTCGTCCACCGGCACCTGCAGATCTTCCTGGACGGCCTGCGCGCACCGGCTCCTTCGGTGCTGCCCGGCCGGGCCGCGACCTTCGAGGACTTCCAGCCCCAGAACTGACCGACCCACCAGTACCGACCCCCTGCCAGTAGGGGCCCGACCAGTACCAGCCGTCCGGGCGCGCGCCGCCGTGCCCCGGCGCGCCCTGCCACCGCACCCTCCCGGTGCGGCGACCCGCCGTGCCCGCCGCACGGCACCCGACCGTTCACGCACACCACACGCACCGTGAAGTGAGTACCCCCATGTCTCGAACCGACGCCGCCCGACCGGCGACGCTGCCCGATCCCCGGCGCTGGAAGGCGCTGATATTCATCGGCCTCGCCCAGCTGATGGTCGTCCTCGACGCGACCATCGTGAACATCGCCCTGCCGTCCGCACAGCGGGACCTGGGCATCTCCGACGGCAACCGCCAGTGGGTGATCACCGCCTACGCGCTGGCCTTCGGCGGGCTGCTGCTGTTCGGCGGCCGGATCGCGGACCTCTGGGGCCGCAAGCGGACCTTCATCGTCGGCCTGACCGGCTTCGCCCTGGCCTCCGCGCTCGGCGGTGCCGCGGCCAACACCGCGATGCTGCTGGGCGCCCGCGCACTCCAGGGCGTGTTCGGCGCGCTGCTCGCGCCGGCCGCGCTGTCGCTGCTCGCGGTGACCTTCACCGAGGCCAAGGAGCGCGCCAAGGCCTTCGGCATCTACGGTGCGATCGCCGGTGGCGGTGGCGCCATCGGTCTGATCCTCGGCGGCCTGCTCACCGAGTACATGAACTGGCGCTGGACCTTCTTCGTCAACATCCCGTTCGCCATCGTGGCCGCCGTCGGCGCCGTGATGGTGATCCGCGAGCCCGCCGAGGGCCGCAACCGCAACCGGCTGGACGTCCCCGGCGTTCTGCTGGTGACCACCGGCCTGGTCTCGCTGGTCTACGGCTTCACCCGCGCCGAGTCGGACGGCTGGTCGTCCGGCACCACCATCGGCCTGTTCGTCGCGGCCGCCGTGCTGCTGGCCGCCTTCGTGCTGGTGGAGCTCCGGGTCAAGGCCCCGCTGCTGCCGCTGCGCGTGGTGCTCGACCGCAACCGCGGCGGGGTGTACCTGTCGCTGGGCATGGCCGTGATCGGCATGTTCGGCCTGTTCCTCTTCCTGACCTACTACCTGCAGATCGTGCTCGGCTACAGCCCGGTGCTGACCGGCGTGGCCTTCCTGCCGATGGTGGCGGGCATGATCACCGGCTCGACCCAGATCGGCGCCCGGCTGATGACCCGGGTCCCGGCCCGCTACCTGATGGCGCCCGGCTTCCTGGTCGCCTCGGCCGGCATGTTCCTGCTGACCCACATCAGCCTGGACACCTCCTACCCGGCGCTGATCCTGCCGGGCCTGGTCCTGATGGGCCTCGGCATGGGCACCGCGTTCATGCCGGCCATGAGCCTCGCCACGCACGGCGTCCAGCCGCGCGACGCGGGTGTGGCCTCGGCGATGGTCAACACCTCGCAGCAGGTCGGCGGCGCCATCGGCACCGCGCTGCTGAACACCATCGCGGCCAGCGCGACCACCGGCTGGCTGGCCTCGCACGCCACCGCCGCGGCCGCCGCCTCGCCGGAGGCCGCCAAGGTGCTGCAGTTCCAGGGCATGGTGCACGGCTTCTCGACCGCGATCTGGGTGTCCTTCGGGATCCTGGTGGCGGCCGGCGTGGTCGCCTTCACCTTCATCAACGCCGGCCGGCCGGGTGCCTCGACGGGCTCGGACGCGGGCTCGGCGGCCGAGAACGACGTGCCGGTGCTGGTGCACTGACGCGCAGGGGTTGCTCGGGTGCGTACGCGGCCCGTCCGGTGTCCTCCAGGACACCGGGCGGGCCGCTCGCCGTTTCCGCCCGGGACACCCCGGGACGATCCGACCCCGGACGGTCCCGGACGGTCCGGCCTCGGACGCCCCCGTACGGTCCGGCCCGCGGAATCCGGCCCACCGGATACGCCCGCGAGTTCCTCACATCCCGGCCCCAGGGCGACCTTGTTCCACGGTCAACCTGTCGCCTAAGGTGAGCGAAGCGCTTCGTTCCGTGTGCACCCTTGAACCTTCCTGCACACTCCTGGCCACGACCCTCCGGCCTGCGCTTTTTACTTTCTTGACACGCGCATGACACACAGTGTTTCGCGATACCCGCTCGACAGTGTTCTCCTCGCTCCCGAAGCCAGAGAAGAGCCCCGCCATGTCGCCATCGCACACGTACGACCGGTACCGCCTGCCACGGTTCCACTGTCCCGGCGCCGGAACCGCGCCGCGTACGCCCAGACGATCGCCCCGGAACGCGCACCGGACCTGAAGCGGCCGGAACGCGCGCGAACGGCGCCCACACGATCCGACCGACCGAGAAATCACTCCGGACGTGAAGAATGACCGACCGCCTGGACTTCAGCCTCACGCAGTTGCGCTATTTCGTGGAATCGGCCGAACTCGGAAACATCTCGGAAGCGGCCGAGAAGCTCAGAGCCTCGCAATCGACCGTCTCCTCGGCCATCATGCGGCTGGAACGCCAACTCGGCGTGCAGCTGCTGCTGCGCCACCACGCCCGCGGGGTCACCCTCACCCCGAACGGGCGGGACCTGCTCCTCGGCGCCCGCGCGCTGCTGGGACAGGCCAGGAGCCTCCAGGAGCAGGGGGACGCGCTGGCCGGCGGCATCGAAGGCCGGCTCGGCGTCGGGTTCCTCACCCCGGTCGCCCCGTTCCTGCTCCCCCAGACCCACCGGATCACCGCGGAACGCCACGCGGGCCTGCGGCTGACCACCCGGGAGGAACCGGCCGACCGGCTGCTGGCCCTGCTCCGGGACGGGCAGTGCGAACTGGCCGTCACCTACGACTTCCTGAGCGGCGGCTCCCGGTTCGTCCCGCTGGCCGAGCTGCCCATGCGGGCGCTCGTCGCGGACGACGACCCGTGCGGCCGGGCCGACCCCGTCCGCCTGGCCGAGCTCGCCGAGCGGCCGTTCGTCGCCCTCGACGACCCGCCGCTGCTGCTCCACTTCGAGAAGTTCTTCGCCGACGTCGGCGTCCCGCTGCCACCGGTGGTCACCGCCACCGGGCCGGAGACCGTCCGCGGCCTGGTGGCCGCCGGGTGCGGGTTCGCCCTCGTCCACCAGCGCGCCCACCGGGCCACGACGCTGGACGGCGGCCGGATCCGCTCGGTCGAACTCGCCGGGGACGCGCCGACCGCGTCGCTCGGCGTGGCCGCCGCCCCCGGCCTCGCCCTCGACCGGCGCGGCCGCGCGGTCCTGAACGTGCTCAGGTCGGTCGTCCCGACCTGCCGTCTGTGAGACCGGGCGCGCGCCCCCTTCTCGCCACACCCCCTCATCCCCGCGACACCCGTCGGAGGAATGCCGTGTTCGCCATGCTCTTCGCCGGCCAGGGCAGCCAGCACAAGGGAATGGGCGCCGAGGTCCTCGAACGCTACCCAGGACTGGTCGGATTCGCCTCCGACCTGCTGGGGTACGACCTCGCCACCCTGTGCACCAAGGACCCGGACGGCCTGCTCGGCCGGACCGAGTACACCCAGCCGGCGATCTTCGTCGTCAACGCCCTGCACGGTTTCGAGCGCACCCACCGGGAGGACCGCCCGGCGGACGTCTACCTGGGGCACAGCCTCGGCGAGTACAACGCCCTGCTGGCCGCCGGGGTATTCGACTTCGAGACCGGGCTCCGGCTGGTCGCCAAGCGCGGCGAGCTCATGGCCGCGGCTTCCGACGGGGGCATGGCCGCCGTCCTGGACACCCCCGAGGAACGGCTGCTGGAGCTCCTCGCCGACCACGGGGTCGACGGCGTCGACATCGCCGGCCTGAACACCCCGTCACAACTCGTCATCGCGGCCACTCCCCCGGTGCTGGCCGCCGCGGTCGAATGCCTGGAGGAGAACGGGATCCGGGTCGCCCGCCTCAGGGTGAGCGCGCCCTTCCACTCCCGCTACATGGAGCCCGCCCGCGTGCGCTTCGCGGAATTCCTCACCGGCTTCGCATTCGCCGCACCCCGCACCCCGGTCGTCTCCAATGTCACCGCCCGGCCGCACCGGCCGGAGGAGACCGCCCGGCTGCTGGCCGAACAGCTCGTCGCCCCGGTGCGCTGGACCGACTGCGTACGAAGTCTCCTCGACCGGGACGACGACGTGGAGTTCACCGAGATCGGGGGCACCTCCCTCACCCGCATGGTCGACAAAATCACGTCTGGAGCCTGAACGATGGAATCGACGACGGACACGATCCGGACGTACCTGGAGGAGCGCTTCCTCTTCGAGTTCGACGATGAGACCACCCCGGACACCGACCTGTTCAAGGCCGGGGTCATCGACTCCTTCGGCTACGTCAGGATGATGCGCTTCCTGGAGTCCGAGTTCTCGCTGGCCCTCGACGGCGACGAGATCCTCATGAACGTCCTCGTATCGCTCAACGCGATCGATGAATTCGTCCAGAAGAAGCTCGCCGGGGAATAGGGGGACTGCCATGTGCGGAATCGCCGGGTTCCTCGCGGACCCACCACTGACCGGAGCACCCGACGAGGTCATCACCTCGATGCTCTCGACCATCCGCCACCGCGGACCGGACCAGGCCGGCTACTACCTGGACGACGGGCTCGCGATGGGCACCGTACGGCTGGCGATCGTCGATCCCGCCGACGGCGCCCAGCCGATGTCGGACCCGACGGAGCGCTACTGGATCTGCTTCAACGGCGAGATCTACAACCACGTCGAACTGCGCGCGGAACTGGAGGGCCTGGGCCGCCCGTTCCGCACCGACCACTCCGACACCGAAGTCGCCCTCCAGGCCTGGATCCAGTGGGGCCCGGCCTGCTTCGCCCGCTTCAACGGCCCGTTCGCGCTCGCGATCAGGGACACCGCCACCGGCGGGCTCGTCCTGGCCCGCGACCGGTACGGCAAGCGCCCGCTGTACTACGCCGAGCACGGCGGCGCCCTCCTGTTCGCCTCCGAGGCGAAGGCCTTCGGCGCCTTCCCCGGCTTCCGCTTCGAGCTCTCCCCGCCGGACCTCGCGTCGATCTACGCGGTGTGGACGCCGCTGCCCGACCGCACGCCGTTCGCCGGCGTCCGCCAACTGCCCATGGGCTGCTACCTGGAGGCCGGCGGCGGCCTGCGCTCGCCGCTCGCGTACGAGGAACTCTCCTTCGACGTACCGGGCTTCGACGGCACCGAGCCGGAAGCGGTCGCGTTCGTCCGGGAGAGCCTGCGCACCGCGGTGGAGCTGCGCCTGCGCTCCGACGTGGAGGTCGGCGTCTACCTGAGCGGCGGCCTCGACTCCTCCGTGGTCACCAGCCTCGCCACGCAGCTGTCCCGGCACCAGGTCCGCACCTTCTCGGTGGCCTTCCGGGACAAGAACTTCGACGAGTCCGACAGCCAGCTGCTGGTCGCCGAGCACCTGGGCACCCTGCACTCCGCCCTCCCGGTCACCGGCGCGGACATCGCCGACAACCTCCCGTCGGCGGTGTACCACGCCGAGGTGCCCGCCTTCCGGACCTCCTTCGTCCCGATGTTCCTGCTCTCCCGCCACGTCCGCGACGCGGGCATCAAGACCGTGCTCAGCGGCGAGGGCTCCGACGAGGCCTTCCTCGGCTACTCCCTGTTCCGCGAGACCATGCTGCGCGAACGCTGGCACGGGCTCACCGACACCGAGCGGCGCGCCGGACTCGCCACCCTGCACCCGGAGCTGGCGCACTTCGGCCCGGCCCACCAGGGGCACCTGCTCGGCCTGTACCAGCAGTTCGCCACCGAGCGGCTGCCCGGCCTGTTCTCCCACGAACTGCGGTACCAGAACGGCAGGTTCGCGGCCCGGCTGCTCGCCTCCCGGGAGGACCCGTTCGCCGACCTGCTCGACCTGGTCGCCCGGGCGCCGGGCTACCAGGCCATGTCCGCGGTGCAGAAGGCCCAGTGGCTGGAGTACAAGACCCTGCTGCCCGGCTTCCTGCTCTCGACCCAGGGCGAGCGCGTCGCCCTGGCGCACAGCGTGGAGAACCGCTGCCCGTTCCTCGACCCGGCGGTGGTCCGGGCCGCCTCCGCGGTCAACCTCCGCTTCGACGACGGGTGGAACGAGAAGGCCGTCCTGAAGAAGGCGTTCCGCGCCGAGCTGCCGCAGTGGACCACGGACCGCCCCAAGCAGCCCTACCGCGCCCCGGGCAGCGAGGTGTTCAAGGAGCACCGCCCGGACTACCTGGAACTCCTCCTGTCCGACGCCGAGTTGGGCAAGCTCGACTTCCTGGACCAGCGGTTCGCCCGCCGCCTGACGGACCGCGTCATGGCCTCGCCCGCCGAGGACGTGAGCACCAAGGAGGACCAGGCCTTCGTCTACCTGCTCACCACCGCCGTGCTCCACCGGCAGTTCGTGCTCGACGGCGCCGGCCGGAACGGCGGACCGGCCGCCCCGGCGCTCGACCTGAAAGTGACCGTGGACCGGCGCCACGCCGTCCGGACCGGAAAGGAGGCCCGGTGACCACCGACGGCATCGCCATCATCGGACTCGCCCTGCGCTTCCCCGGGGCCGACACCCTCGCCACGCTCTTCGACCACCTCGCCGCCGGACGCTCCCTGATCACCGAGGTCCCCGCCGAACGGTGGTCCAAGGAACGCTACTTCGGGGACCCGCGCAACGGCGGCGAACGGACCAACAGCATCTGGGCCGGGTTCATCGAGGACGCGGACCGCTTCGACGCCGCCTTCTTCGCCATCTCCCCGCGCGAGGCCGAGACGATGGACCCGCAGCAGCGGTTCGCCCTCGAACTCGCCTGGAAGGCCGTCGAGGACGCGGGCTACCGCGCGAGCGAGCTCGCGGGCAGCCGCACCGGGGTCTTCATGGGCGTCTGCCACGCCGACTACGCCGAACTCATCGAGCGCGACGACGTGGCGACCGACGCCTACTTCCCGACCGGAACGGCGTACTCGATCGTCGCCAACCGGCTCTCCTACCACTTCGACCTCCACGGCCCGAGCATCACCAACGACACCGCCTGCTCCAGCTCCCTGGTGTCCGTCTACGAGGCCGTGACCGCGCTCAACAACGGGGACTGCGACCTGGCGCTGGCCGGCGGCGTCAACCTGTGCTGGTCCCCGAAGCACTTCGTGGCCTTCAGCAAGGCCGGCATGCTCTCGCCCACCGGCCGGGCGCAGGCCTTCGACGAGGGCGCCGACGGGTTCGTCCGGGGCGAGGGCGGGGCGGTCCTGCTGCTCAAGCCGCTCGCCCGGGCGATCGCGGACGGCGACCCGGTCCACGGGGTGATCAAGGGCGTCGGCACCAACCACGGCGGCCGGACCAACTCGCTGACCGTGACCAGCCCGACCGCCCAGGCCGCGCTGATCGAGGACGTCTACACCCGGGCGGGCGTCGCGCCCGGCACCGTCGGCTACATCGAGGCGCACGGGCCGGGCACCCCGGTCGGGGACCCGATCGAGATCGTCGGCCTCAAGCGCGCCTTCCGCAACCTGCACGAGGCCGCCGGGACCGAACCCGACCCGGACACCACCGGCATCGGCTCGGTCAAGACCAACATCGGGCACCTGGAATCCGCCGCCGGGGTGGCGGGCATGGTGAAGGTCGTCGCCGCCATGACGGCCGGGGTGCTGCCCGCGACCGTCAACTTCCGGAGCCTGAACCCGCTGATCAACCTGGCCGGCAGCCCCTTCTACATCGTCGACGGGACCCGGCCCTGGCCGGCCGTGGACGGCGCGCCCCGCCGGGCCGGCGTCAGCTCCTTCGGCTTCGGCGGGACCAACGCCCATGTGCTGATGGAGGAACCGCACCGCCGCACCTCCTCGGCCGACGCGCCGGGCCCGTACGTCGTCCCGCTGTCGGCGCGCAGCCCCGAGCGGCTGCGGGTGCTCGCCGGACTGCTGCGCGAGCACCTGCTCGCGCCGGAGTCCGCACTGCTGCCGCAGCAGTCGCCGGCCGACATCGCCCACACCCTGCGGGTGGGCCGCGAACCGCTGGCCGTCCGGGCCGCGCTCGTCGTCGCCGACCGGGACCAGCTCGTGGCCGCGCTGGGGACGCTGGTGTCCGGCGAGCTCCCGGCGGGCGAGGCCGCCAACCCCGCCGGCGCCGACCCCGAGCTGATGACCGCGGTCGCCGACTGGCTGGCGGGCGGCGACGCGAGCTGGCCGCACCACCCCGGCGCCCAGCGGGTGCGGCTGCCCACCTACCCGTTCGCGCGGGACCGGCACTGGTACCGCGTGCCGGAGCCCGTCGCCCCCGCCGCCACCGGGCAGCTGCACCCCCTCGTCCACCGCAACACCTCCGACCTGGCGCAGCAGCGCTACACCTCGACGTTCACCGGCGCCGAACCCTTCCTCGACGACCACCGGGTCGGCGGCCGGCGGGTGCTGCCCGCCGCCGCCTACGTCGAGATGGCCCGGGCCGCCGTGGCGCTCTCGGCCACCGGGACGGGGACCGTCCGGCTGCACGACCTGGCCTGGGTGCGGCCGATCACCGTCGACGAGGAACCCGTCGACGTCCAGGTCGAACTGACGCCCGGGGACCACGGCATCGCCGTCGCGTTCGTACGCGACGGCACGGAGCACGGCACCGGCCGCGCCGCACTCGTCCCGGCCGCGCCGCCGGCCCCGCTCGACCTGGCCGCGCTGCGCGCCTCCTGCCCGGACCCGGCCGAGCCCGACGCCGTCCACCGGCGGCTGCGCGCCCAGGGCCTGGAGTACGGCCCGGCCATGCGCGCGCTGCGGGAGCTGCGCACCGGCCCGGACGGGGCACTCGCCCGCATCCGGCCGACCGAGCCCGAGGGAGCCGGACACCTGCTGCCGCCGAGCCTGCTGGACGCGGCCTTCCAGGTCTCCGTCACGCTGATGCCGGACACCGCCGGGCCGACCCTGCCGCTGGCCCTGGACGAGGTCCTGGTCCACGGGCCGTGCCCGGCCGAGAGCTGGGCCTGGATCCGGCGGACCGGCGGTTCCGGGGGTTCCGGGGCCTCCGGCGGCTCCGGCGGCTCCGGCGCGGTGGCCACCTTCGACATCGACCTGTGCGACCAGGAGGGCACCGTGCACGCCACGGTCCGGGGGCTCGCCCAGCGCGCCACCGGCACCGGCCCGCGGGTCGTCACCGCCACCACCCGGTGGACGGACCGGCCTGCCGTACCCGGCGGCCCGGCCCGCACCCCGCACACCCCGGAACTGCCGGGCGTCGCCCCCTCGGCCCCGGCCGACGGCGTCGAGGCCGTGACGGACACGGTGTTCGCCGCCGTCCGGGAGCTGCTGCTCACCCGGCCCACCACCGAGCACCGGTTCGTGGTGCTGGTCGACGGGCGGGTCCCCGCGCACTTCCACCGGCCGCTGGCGGGCCTTTTCCGCACGGTGGCCCTGGAGAACCCGCTGGTCACCGGCCGGGTGGTGCGCGTCGACGGCCTGGAGGGCGCGGACCCGGCGACGATCGAGCGGATCGTCGCCGAGGAGTGCGCGGACGAGGGCGCCGACAGCGAGGTCCGCCGCCGGGCCGACGGGGTCCGGCAGGTGCTGGAACCCGTCGACGCCCCGCTCGCGGCCGGCCCGGCCGTCCCGGAGCTGCGGACCGGCGGGGTGTACTGGATCACCGGCGGCCTGGGCGGCCTCGGTCCGCACCTGGCCCGCTACTTCGGCCGCGCCGGGGCCACGGTGGTGCTCAGCGGACGGTCCGCCACCGGCCCGCTCGCCGAGCTGCGCGCCGACGGCGTCGACGCCCACCACCTGCCGGTGGACGTGGCCGACGCCGAGGAGGTCCGGGCCGCGGTCGAGACGATCCTGCGCGACCACGGCTCGCTCGACGGCGTCGTCCACGCGGCCGGCGTCCTGCGCGACCAGTACCTGGTGCGCAAGGACCTGGCCGACGTCCGCACGGTGGGCGCGCCGAAGATCCGCGGCGCGCTCAACCTCGACGCCGCCACCCGCCACCTCGACCTGGACCACTTCGTGCTCTTCTCGTCGGTCGCCGGGGTGTACGGCAACCCCGGCCAGTCCGACTACGCCGCGGCCAACGCCTTCCTGGACGCGTTCGCCGCGCACCGGCAGTCCCTGGTCGACGCCGGCGAGCGCACCGGCCGTACCGTCGCGGTCAGTTGGCCGCTGTGGGCCGACGGCGGCATGACGATGGACGCGGCCGGCCGGGAGGCGATGCGCCGCGAGCGGGGCTGGGAGCCGCTGCCCACCGAGGACGGGCTGCGCGCGCTCGGCGGGGCGCTGCGCGCCGACGCCCCGGCGCACGTCGTGGTCGGCTACGGCGCGGGCGCCACGCTCGCGGCCCGGCCCGCCGTACCGGCCCGAACCGCCGTACCGGGCACACCGGTTCGGACCGCCGTACCCGCCGGCCCGGTACCCGGCGGCGACGGCGGGGACCTGACCGAGCGGACCGAGGAACTGCTGCGGCGGATCGTCGCCGAGGTCCTCCGGCACCGGCCGGAGGACCTAGACCCGGCCACCGACCTCGTCGCGTACGGCATCGACTCGCTGAGCATCATGGGCGTGACCGCCGAGCTGGAGAAGCTGTTCGGGCCGCTGTCCAAGACCATCTTCTTCGAGTACCTCAACATCGCCGACGTCGCCGCCCACTTCGTGGAGTCCCGGCGGGAGCAGCTGGAGGCCGTCCTCGGCGAGGCGGCGCCGCGGGCCGAACCCGAGCCGGAGCCGGTCGAGGTACCCGTCCGGACCCCTGCCGCCGTCAGCGCCGTCTCTGCCGTCGAGGCCCCCGAGGCCCGCGCGGAGCCGTCCGGCCCGCACCGGGACCGCGACGACCGGCACGACATCGCGATCATCGGGGTCTCCGGGCGCTACCCCGGCGCCGACACCCTCGACGAACTGTGGGAGCTGCTGGAGAACGGCCGGCACAGCTTCACCGAGGTCCCCGCCGACCGCTGGGACCACCGCGTCGTCCACGACAGCGACCGGGCCGTGCCCGGCAAGAGCGTGATCCGGACCGGGACCTTCCTGCGCGACATCGACGCCTTCGACCCCCGGTACTTCCGGATCTCCAAGCGCGAGGCCGAGCAGATGTCCCCGGAGGTGCGGCTGTTCCTCCAGGCCGGCGTGCAGGCGCTGGAGGACTCGGGCTACTCCCGGGAGACCATCCGGCGCCGCTACCAGGGCGACGTCGGCGTGCTCGTCGGGACGATGAGCAACCACTACAACCTGTACGGCTTCCAGAACAGCCTCACCCGCGGCGCCCCGCAGAGCGGCAGCTACACCGGGACGATCCCGAACATGCTGTCCTACTTCTACGGCCTGACCGGGCCGTCGATCTTCGTGGACACCATGTGCTCGGCCTCCTCGACCTGTGTCCACCAGGCCGTGCAGATGCTGCGGGCCGGCGAGTGCCGGATGGTGGTCGCGGGCGGCATCAACCTGCTGCTGCACCCGTACAACCTGATCACCTCCTCGCAGGAGCACTTCACCACCGGCACCTCCGACGTGATCCGCAGCTTCGGCGTCGGCGTGGACGGCACCATCCTCGGCGAGGGCGTCGGCGCGGTGGTGCTCAAGCCGCTGGTCGACGCGGAGCGCGACGGCGACCACGTGTACGCCGTGATCAAGGGCACCGCCCTGTCCAACGCCGGTGTGCGCAACGGCTTCACCGTGCCGAGCCCCGGCATGCAGGCCCGCGCGATCGAGAAGGCCGTCGAGGACGCCGGGATCGACCCGAGGACGATCGGCTACGTCGAGGGCCACGGTTCGGGCACCGCCCTGGGCGACCCGATCGAGGTCCGCGCCCTCACCTCGGCGTTCCGGAAGTACACCGAGGACCGGCAGTTCTGCGCCCTCGGCTCGGTCAAGGCCACCATGGGCCACCTGCTCGCCGCGGCCGGGATGGTGGGCCTGGCGAAGGTGCTGCTCCAGCTGCGGCACGGCAAGCTGGTGCCGTCCCTGCACAGCACGGAGCTCAACCCGGACATCGACTTCGCGGACACCCCGTTCCGGGTGCAGCAGACCCTCTCCGACTGGCAGCCGGTCGTCACCACGGTCGACGGCCGGGAGGTCACCCACCCGCGCCGGGCCGGCCTCACCTCGATCGGCGCCGGCGGCATGAACTCCCACATCATCCTGGAGGAGTACCCGCCGCGGCCGGAGCGCCAGGAACCCTTCGGCGAGCAGCTGTTCGTGTTCTCCGCCATGAACGAGGACGCCCTCGGACGCCACCTGGCCGTCTTCCGCGACCACCTCGCCGGGGCCCGCGAGGCCGACCTCCCCGACATCGCCTTCACCCTGCGGGTCGGCAGGAACGAACTGCCGCACCGCTGGGCCTTCGTGGCGGCCGACAAGGCGGCCGCCCTGGCCGCCCTGGACGGCTGGGCGGCGGGCCGCCGGGACCTGCCGGAGCACGAGATCGCCCGGACCTGGCTCGCGGGCCGCAGCGTCGACTGGGACCGGCTGCCCACGGCCCGGCGGGTCCCGCTGCCCCCGTACCCCTTCGACCGGGTGCGCTGCTGGGTCGAGGTGGACGAGGACGCGCCGACCGTGCTCGCCCCGCTGGCCCACCGCGAGCGGCTGCACCCCTTCCTGGGGCGCAACGAGTCCGACGTCCACGGCCTGCGCTACGCCGCGGACCTGCGGCTCGACGACCTCCAGGACTACACCTACCGCCAGGACGGGCTCCCCGTCGTGGTGTCCACCTTCGCCGTGGACCTCGCGCTCGCCACCGCGAGGGTCAGCGGGTACGCGGCCGAGCCGGCCGTGCACGACCTGCGGGTGCTGCGGCCGGTCGACTGGTCGGCCACCGACCGCCTCGTCACCGAGTTCGCCGACGGCCACGGCCTGGTGCGGGCCGGGGACGGGCCGCCGGCCGTCGAGTTCACCGTCCGGGCGGCCGACGCGCCCACCGGCCGGATCGACCTCACCGGCCTGCGGCAGGTGCTGGACCGGGCGGGCCTCCTGGCCGAACTGGCCGAGGGCGGCGTCGTCCCCCGGGCCGCCGCCTGCGCCGTCGACGCGGTGTCCGCCGCCCCGGACGGCAGCACCGTCCTGCACCTGTCCCACCCCGGCGTCCAGCAGGACCACGTCCGGCGGAACGTGACCGTCGAACCGTCCGTCCTCGCGGCGATCGCCCTGGGCGTGCAGTGGACGGCCCGCCGGGCCGGGCACCCGGACTGGCAGCGGGTCGCGCCGCACCGGATCGACCGGATCGCCGTCCGGTCCGGCGGGCCGGTCGCCCACGTCCTCCTCGGCGCCGACCGGATCCTCCTGGCCGACGCTTCGGGCGAGGTGCTCGGCGCGCTGGAGGGCGTGCTGTGCGGCACCGGGGGGACGCCACCGGCGGCCCGCCGGGCCCCCCGGCCCGCCGTACTCCGCCCCGAGCCGGGTACTCCCGCGCCGGCGGAGGGCACGTCCGGACCTTCGGGTGCGGACGGGGTCGTGGAGGTGCTGCGCGAGATCGCGGCGGGGCTGCTGAAGTTCGAGCCGGAGGAGCTCGACCCCCGGACCGGCATGGACGAGTTCGGCTTCGACTCGATCTCGCTGGTCTACTTCGCCAAGCAGATCGAGGAGCGCTTCGGCGCCAAGGTCAGCCCGGCCGTGTTCTTCGACCTCAGCACCCTGGAGGCGCTGGGCGCCCACCTGGTCGCGGAGCACGGGGCCTCGGCCGCGCCGCGCCGCCCGGCGGCCCGCCCCGCGACCGTCCCGGCAGCCGTCCCCGTGACCGCCGCCGTGACAGTCTCCGCGACGGCCCCCGCCACCGGGCGCCGGCCCCTCCCGGACCGGCCCGGACGGGCCCCGGACACCCCGATCGCCGTGATCGGCGCGGCCGGACGCTTCCCCGGCGCCCGCGACCTCGGCGAGTTCTGGGCGAACCTGCTGGCCGGGCGGGACTCCGTCACCGCCTTCCCGCTGGACCGCTACGACGAGGAGCAGCGCCGGGCCATCACCGCCCTGGACTTCCCCCGGCGGATGGGCGCCCTCGACGAGGTCGACGCCTTCGACGCGGCGTTCTTCCGGATCCTGCCGCGCGAGGCCGAACTGATGGACCCCCAGCACCGGCTGGTGCTGGAGACGGTGTGGCAGGCACTGGAGGACAGCGCCCACCGCCCGAGCGAACTCCCCTCCAACACCGGGGTGTTCATCGGCGTCACCAACAACGACTACGCGACCCTGCTCAGCACCCGAGGGGTGCGGCCGGACGCCTTCACCGCGACCGGCACCAACCACTCGATCCTGGCCAACCGCATCTCCTACCTGCTCGACGTGCGCGGCCCGAGCGAGCCCATCGACACCGCCTGTTCCAGCTCGCTGGTGGCGGTGCACCGCGCCATGGAAGCCATCCGGTCCGGCGCCTGCGACCTGGCGATCGCGGGCGGGGTGAACGTCCTGCTCGACGCCGGCACCTTCGTCAGCGCCCACCGCGCGGGGATGCTCAGCCCGGACGGCCTGTGCCGCACCTTCGACGCCGACGCGAACGGCTACGTGCGCGGCGAGGGCGTCGGGGCCGTCGTCCTCAAGCCGCTGGCGGCGGCCGAGCGGGACGGCGACGCGATCCTCGGCGTGCTCCGGGGCAGCGCCTACAACCACGGCGGACGGGCCAACTCGCTCACCGCGCCGAACGCCGACGCCCAGGCCGAGCTGGTCACCGCGGCCGTCGGCGACCTCGACCCGGACACCATCGGCTACATCGAGACCCACGGCACCGGCACGGCCCTCGGCGACCCGGTCGAGGTCCGCGCGCTGCGCACGGCCTTCCGCCGGCTCGGCCGCAGCGACGACGGCGCGTGCGGCCTGGGCTCGGTCAAGACCAACATCGGGCACCTGGAGTCCGCCGCCGGCATCGCCGGGCTGCTGAAGGTGCTGCTCTCGCTCCGGCACGGGGTGCTGCCCGCGAACCGGCACCTGCGGCGGGTCAACCCGTTCGTCGAACTCGACGACGGGCCCTTCCACCTGGTCCGGGAGAACGAGCCCTGGCCGCGTCCGCGCGACCGCGACGGCCGGGACGGGCCGAGGCGCGCCGGGGTGAGCAGCTTCGGCTTCGGCGGCGTCAACGCGCACGTCGTGGTCGAGGAGTACGTCCCGGTCCGGGCCGGCCGGGAGGAGCCCGCCGGGGACGTCCTGGTGCCGCTCTCGGCGCGCACCCCGGGGCAGTTGACCGACCGGGCCCGGGACCTGCTGGCCTTCCTGGAGCGGTCGGAGGGGGTGTCCCTGCGCTCGGTCGCCTGGACCCTCCTGGCCGGCCGGGAGGAGATGGCCGAGCGGATCGTCTGGACGGTGTCCAGCGTGGCCCAACTCGCCGACCGGCTGCGGGCGTTCGTCGCCACCGGCGACCGGGGCGAGGCCGCCGGTCCGGCGGCGCGCTGGATCGCGGGCGAGGCCCTCGACCGGTCGGCCTGGACCGGCGGAGCGACGCCCGGCCGGGTGCACCTGCCCGGGTACCCCTTCGCCCGGGAGCGCTTCTGGCACCCGGAGGCCGAGCCCGCCCCGGCGCCCGCCCAGGCGCCCGTCGCGGCACCGGACACCGAAGCGGCCGCCGCCCCGGAGGCCGTCACGGTCCTGTCCGTCCCGGCCTGGGCTCCGGCCCCCGCCGCGCCGGGCCGCCGCCACGACCGCCGCGCGGTCGTGCTGTGCGGGGTCGACGGCGACGTCCCCGGGGCGATCCGGCTGGAGACCGCCAAACAGCGGCCGGAGAGCCGGTTCCGCGACCTGTCCTGGCAGCTGCTGGAGACCGTCCGGGGCCTGGCGGCCGAGGAGGGCATGGTGCTGGTCCAGGTGGTCGCGGACACCGCGGCCCTGGCCGGCCTGCTGCGCTCGGTGGCCAAGGAGGACCCCGGAGTCCTCGGCCAGGTGATCGTCCTGGACGGCGCCGCGGGCGTCGACCCGGCCACCGCGGTCGCGGAGAACGCCGACGGCGCGGACGACCTCGTCCGCTACCGCCACGGCGTCCGGCAGACCCTCGGCTGGACCCCCGTCACTCCCCCGGCCACCGGCTCCGCCCCGCCGTGGCGGGACGGCGGCGTCTACCTCGTCACCGGCGGCGCCGGCGGCATCGGCGCCGCGACGGCCCGTCGGATCGCCGCCGACGTCCGACGGCCCACCCTCGTCCTCGCGGGCCGCTCAGCGGCCGACGAGCGGGTGGAGGCGCTGCTGGCCGACCTGCGGCAGGCCGGCGCGGTCGCGCGCTACGTGCGGGCCGACCTCTCGCGCTGGGAGGAGGTCCGCCACCTCGTCGCCGAGGCGGGCGAGGTCACCGGGGTGGTGCACGCCGCCGGAGTGGTCCGCGACGCCCTGCTCGCGGAGAAGACCGCGGCGCAGTGGGAGGAGGTGCTCGGCGCCAAGGCGGACGGCCTCGTCCACCTCGACCGGGCCACCGCGCACTGCCCGCTGGAGTTCGTCCTGGCCTACTCCTCCGGCGCCGCCGTCACCGGCAACCCCGGGCAGAGCGACTACGCGGCCGCCAACGCCTTCCTCGACGAGTTCGCCGCCTCCCGCAACGCGGCCGTCGCCCGGGGGGAACGGCGGGGCCGGACGCTCTCCGTGGCCTGGCCGCTGTGGCAGGACGGCGGCATGACCGTCGACGACCGCACCCTGGCCTACCTGCGGGAGGACCGGGGGCTGGTCCCGATGCCGACGCCGACGGGCCTCGCCGCCCTGGTCGACGCCTGGCACACCGGGGCTGACCGGGTGTGGGTGCACCACGGCTCGCCCGCCCCGGCCGCTGCTCCTGCCGCTGCCGCTCCGCCCGCGCCCGCACCGTCCGGGGGCCGCACCGCGGACCGCGCCGTGCTGGACCACCTGCGGGAGGTCTTCGCGGAGGTCAGCAAGCTGCCCCCGCAGGCGGTGGACCCGGACCGGCCGTTCGTCGACATCGGTCTCGACTCGGTGATGGTGATCCAGCTCAACCGTGCGCTGGCCCCGTTCTACCCCGAGGCCTCCTCGACCCTGTTCTACGAGCAGCCGACCCTGCGGGCGGTGGCCGCCCGGCTCGGCGGCGCACGCCGCCCGGAGCCCGTACCGCAGCCCGTACCGGAGCGGGCGACCGGGCCCGCCCCGGCGGCCCCCTCGGGACGGGCCGTCCCCGCCGGGGAACCCGCCGTCGGGCGTACCGCCGGGCGCGCCGCCGGCCCCGACGAGCCGATCGCCGTCATCGGGCTGAGCGGCCGCTACCCGGGCGCCACCGACCTGGGCGAGTTCTGGGAGAACCTCAGGGCCGGCCGCGACAGCGTCCGCGAGATCGACCGGTGGCCGCTGGACGGCTTCTTCGAACCCGACCGCACCACCGCCGCGACCACCGGGCGCAGCTACAGCAAGTGGGGCGGGTTCCTGGACGGCTTCGCCGACTTCGACCCGAGGTTCTTCGGCATCGCCCCGCGCGACGCCTACGCGATGGACCCGCAGGAGCGGCTGTTCGTCCAGGCCGCCTGGGAGGTGCTGGAGGACGCCGGGTACACCCGCGCCCGCCTCGCCGAGCAGCACGACCACCGGGTCGGGGTGTTCGCCGGCGTCACCAAGGTCGGGCACGCCCGGCACCCTGCGGGCCGGCTGCCCTCGGGTGAACTCGTCGTCCCCGGGCTGTCGTTCGCCTCGCTGAGCGCCCGGGTCTCCTACCTGCTCGACCTGCGCGGGCCGAGCCTGACCGTGGACACCATGTGCTCGGCCTCGCTGACCGCGATCCACGAGGCCTGCGAGCAACTCCGCAGCGGCGCCTGCGAGGTCGCCCTGGCCGGCGGCGCGAACGTCTACACCCACCCGCTGGACTACGTCGAGCTGTGCCGCTCCGGCATGCTCTCGCCCGACCGGTACTGCCGCAGCTTCGGCGCCGGCGGCCACGGGTTCGTCCCCGGCGAGGGCGTCGGCTGCGTGCTGCTCAAGCCGCTGTCCCGGGCCCTGGCCGACGGGGACCGGGTGCTGGGCCTGATCCGCGCCACCGGCGTCAACCACGGCGGGCGCAGCACCGGTTACACCGTGCCGAGCCCGACCGCCCAGGCCGCGCTGATCCGTCAGGTGCTCGACCGGGCCGGCGTCTCGGCACGCCAGGTCGGGTACGTCGAGGCGCACGGCACCGGCACCGAGCTGGGCGACCCGATCGAGGTCGCCGGCCTGGCCGCGGCGTTCCGGCAGGACACCGAGGACCGGCAGTACTGCGCGCTCGGTTCGGTGAAGTCCGGCATCGGGCACCTGGAGGCCACCGCCGGCGTGGCGGGCCTGACCAAGGTGCTGCTGCAGCTCGGGCACCGGGAACTGGTCCCCACCCTGAACGCCGAACAGCCCAACCCGAACATCGACTTCGGGTCGTCCCCCTTCCGGCTCCAGCGCGAAGCGGCGCCCTGGCACAGCGAGGGCCCGCGGATCGCGGCGGTGTCCTCCTTCGGTGCCGGCGGCTCCAACGCGCACGTGATCGTCGAGGAGTACCCCGTGCAACCCGCAGACGGCACCGAGGACGGCGCCGAACACGTCGTCGTCCTCTCCGCCCGGACCCCCGACCGACTCGCCGCCTCCGTCGACCGGTTGGCCGCGTTCCTCGACCGGGCCCCGGACACCCCGCTGGCCGACCTCGCGTACACCCTCCAGGTGGGACGGGAGGCGATGGCCGAGCGGTACGCGGTCGTGGTCTCCTCCACCGGGGAGCTGCGGGACGCGCTGCGCGAGGGCCGGGGGCTCCGGGGCAGCGCGGGGACGGCGCCCGACGGGCTGCTCGCGGAACTCACCGCGGACGGCGAGCTCCAGGAGCTGCTCGTCCGGCGCTGGAGCGCCGCCGGGGAGCTGTCCAAGGTCGCGGCCCTGTGGGCGTCCGGCGTCGCGATCGACTGGCGGAGCACGCACCGGGCGGCGCGGCGGACCATCGCCCTGCCCACCTATCCGTTCGCCGCGGAACGGTTCTGGATCGGCGACCTGGCCCGGTCCGGGGACGTTCCCCCCGCAGCACCCGTTCCCCCCGCGGCCGCCGAACCGGTCGACCTGGCCGGTCTTGACGAACCGGCCGAACCCGCCGACCTGGACGGGCTGGTGCCCGCGCTGGTGCGGGAGAAGGTCGCCGCCGCCCTCGCGATGGAGGCCGGCGAGGTCCTCGACGGGTCGGCGTTCGCCGATCTGGGCCTGGACTCCATCCTCGCCGTCCGGCTGGTCCACGAGCTCAACACCGCGCTCTCGCTGGACCTTTCGACCACCGTGGTCTTCGACCACAGCACGGTCGACCGGCTGGCCGCGCACCTGCTCGCCGAGCACCGGGACGCCATGGTGCCGGCCCGGACCGGCGGCGGGGCCCGGCCCTCGGCCGCGCTCGACGCCACACCGGGCGCCGCGCCTGACGCCGCGCCGAACGCCGGAGCCGCCGACGGCGGCGCCCCGGCCACCGAACGCCGTCCCGCCACCAGCCGCCGTCCCGCCACCGGACAGCCGGTGGCCGCCCCCGGCCCGGTGGACCGCGGCCCGATCGCGGTCGTCGGCATGAGCGGCCGGTTCGCGGGCACCGGCTCGCTGGACGAGCTGTGGACGCGGCTGGAGAACGGGGACGACCTGGTCACCGACGCCACCCGCTTCCGCCTCGACGGCCTGAGCGCGTGCACCCGGGGCGGGTTCCTCGACCGGATCGACGAGTTCGACGCGCTGTTCTTCAACATCTCCGGCACCGAGGCCGCCGCGATGGACCCCCAGCAGCGGCTGCTGCTGGAGGAGTCGTGGAAGGCCCTGGAGGACGCCGGGTACGCCGGCCGGATGGACCGGCGGCCGTGCGGCGTGTACGTCGGCGCCTGGGCCGGGGACTACCTGGAGCTGCTCGACGGGGACGCGCCGGCCCAGGCCCTGTGGGGCAACATGGCCTCGGTGATCCCGAGCCGGGTCAGTTACGCCCTGGACCTCAAGGGCCCGGCGATCGCCGTCGACACCTCCTGCTCCAGTTCGCTGGTGGCGCTCGACCTGGCGTGCAAGGACCTCTGGTCCGGCGAGACCTCGATGGCCCTGGCCGGCGGGGTGTTCGTCCAGTCCACGCCGCGGCTGTACGGGCTCGCGGGCCGCGCGGGGATGCTCTCCCCGAGCGGGCGCTGCCACAGTTTCGACCACCGGGCGGACGGGTTCGTCCCCGGTGAGGGCGTCGGGGTGGTGGTGCTCAAGCGGCTCGCCGACGCGCTGGCGGACGGGGACCACGTCCACGGCGTGATCACCGCCGTCGGGGTCAACCAGGACGGCGCCACCAACGGCATCACCGCCCCGAGTTCGGTCTCCCAGGAGAGCCTGATCAGCGGGCTGTACGAGCGGGCCGGCATCGACGTGGAGCGGATCGGCCTGGTCGAGGCGCACGGCACCGGCACGCCGCTGGGCGACCCGATCGAGTTCCGGGCCCTGGACCGGGTCTTCCGCGCCCGGACCGACCGCGCCGAGTACTGCGCGCTGGGCTCGGTGAAGACCACGATCGGACACGCCCAGTTCGCCGCCGGCATCGCGGGCGTGCTGAAGGTCCTGCTGGCGCTCAGGCACCGGCGGATCCCCGCCGCGCTGAACTTCGAGACCGCCAACGAGGCGGTCCCGCTGGCCGGCAGCCCGTTCTACGTCAACACCCGGACCCGTGACTGGGCGGCCCCCGCCGCCGGCCCGCGCTGCGGCGTGGTGAGCTCCTTCGGGGCCAGCGGCACCAACGCCCACGTCGTCATCGAGGAGGCGCCGTCGGCCGAGCGGCCCCCGGCGCCGAGGGCGGACCACCCCGTGGTCCTGTCCGCCCGGACGGAGCAGCAGCTCGCCGAGCAGCGGCGCCGGCTCGCGGCGCACCTGCGCGCCCACCCCTCGGTGGAGCTGCGCGACCTCGCCCACACGCTGTGGGTCGGCCGGAAGCGGTTCGAGCACCGCTTCGAGTGCCTGGCAGGCGACACCGCCGAACTGGTCGCGGTGCTCGACGGCATCGCGCCCGCCCGTCCGGTCGGGGACGCGCCGGCCCCGGCCGGGGGACGCCTCGTCCCGCTGCCGACCTACCCGTTCGCCCCGGACCGGCACGGGCCGGCGGCGGGCCGCGACCGCGACCGCGTCACGCTGTCCCGTACGGACGGGCTGCTGCGGGACCACGTCGTGCAGGGCCGGCACATCCTGCCCGCCGTCGCCCATCTGGAACTGGCCCGTCGGGCCCTGGGCGGCACCCGCGTCCGGATGACCAACGTGACGTGGGTCCGGCCGCTGGAGGTCGGGCCGGAACCCGTCGAGGTGCTGGTCGACCTGCGCACCGACGCCCGCGGCGGCCGGCGGTTCACGCTGTCGACCGGCGGGACGGTCCGCAGCGAGGGCACCCTGGCCCCCTCCGACGCCCCGCGCCCGGCCCGGGTGGACCTCGCCGCGCTGCGCGCGCGGTGCCCGGAGACGGTGCCCGGCGAACGGATCCACCAGGCCCTGCGGTCGATGGGCATCGAGCACGGCCCGAGCCTGCGGGCCGTCCGGCAGGCGCACGTGGGACCCGACACGGTGCTCGCCGACCTGGTCCTGCCCGACGCGGCCGAGCCGGGCGCGCTCACCCCGGCCCTGCTGGACTCGGCGATCCAGGCCACCGTCGCGGCGCACCTGACCGAACTGCGGGACACCGCCGTGCCGTTCGCGCTGGAGCGGCTCGAGCTGTTCGCCCCCTGCACCCCGGCCATGACGGCCGTGGTGCGGGGCCTGGCGGCCGGGCCGCTCGGCCGGCTCGACATCGATCTGGTGGACGAGGACGGCGAGGTCCGGGTACGGCTGGTCGGCTACAGCTCCCGCCGGACCGGGAGCCGCACCGAACCCCGCCCGGAGGCCCCTACCGGAACGGCCGGCGCGGACCGGCCCGAGCCCGCCGTCGAAGGCGCCGTCGAGGCCGCCGTCGAAACCGCCGTCGAACCGGCCCTCTACGCCCCGGTCTGGGACCCGATCCCCGCGGACGGCCCCCCGGTGCCCTCCGGCGCGGACCGCGTCCTGGTCGTCGGCGGCCCGGCCCCGCTCGACGGCGCGCTCCACTGGCCGCTGCCGGCCTCGGCGAGCGTCGAGGAGGCCACCGCCGCGCTGCGCGGACTCGGACCGGTCGACCACCTGGTGTGGGCCGCCCCCGAGGCCGACCTCGCGCCCACCGACGCCGCCGGCTACACCGCCGCGCAGGAGGACGGGGTGGTCGCCGCGTTCCGTCTGGTGAAGGCGCTGGTCGCGGCGGGCTACGACGCCAGGCCGCTCGGGATCACCCTGGTGACGACCCGTGCGCTCGCCACCCACGCGGACGACGAGGTCCAGCCCGCGCACGCCGGGCTGCACGGCCTGTTCGGCTCGCTGGGCCGGGAGTACGGCAACTGGACCGTCCGCCGCGTCGACCTGGACGGCTCCGGCTGGCCCGCCGACCTCACCGCCCTGCCCGCCCAGTCCCCCGACGACGCCTGGGTCCGGCGGACCGGCCAGTGGCTGGCCCGCCGCTGGGCCCCGTGCGAGGCCCCGGAGCGGCCGGTGTACCGGGAGGGCGGCGTGTACGTCGTCATCGGCGGCGCCGGCGGGCTGGGCTCCGCGTGGACCCGGCACGTCGTGCGGAACCACGGCGCCCACGTCACCTGGATCGGCCGCCGGGCGCACGACGCCACCGTGGCGGACCGGATCCGCTCCGCCGGAGGACCGGAGCACGTCCGCTACCTCCAGGCCGACGCCGGCGACCCGGCCGCGCTGCGCCGGGCCCTGGCCGAGGTCAGGCGCCGCCACCCCCGGGTGCACGGAGTCATCCAGGCGGCGCTGGTGCTGCGGGACAGCACCGTCGCGCGGATGGACGAGGCCGACCTGCGCGCCGCGCTGGCCGCCAAGGTCGACGTGACGACCGCCATGGCCGAGGCCTTCGACGGCGAGCCGCTCGACTTCGCGGTCCTGCTGTCCTCCATGCAGTCCTTCACGACCGCCGCCGGCCAGGGCAACTACGCGGCCGGCTGCACCTTCAGCGACGCCTACGCGCACGCCCTCGGGCAGCACTGGGACACCCCGGTCCGGGTCATGAACTGGGGCTGGTGGGGCGGACTCGGGAGCGTCACCTCCGAGTTCTACCGGGAGCGGATGACCCGGGTCGGGCTGGTGTCGATCGAACCGCCGGAGGGGCTCGCCGCCCTGGCCGCCCTGCTCGGCGGCCCGCAGCGGCAGCTCGCCTACGTCCGCACCGACCGGCGCAACACCCTGCCCAACTTCGACCGCGCCACCCGGGTCTCCGCGCACGGCCCGGCCGTCCTGCCGCGCCCCGGCACGCTGCCGGCCGGCGTCGACGAGACGGACGCCGCCCTGGACGAGGTCGTCCGGTGGCGGCGGGCCGAGCGGGACCCGTGGCTCGCCAAGGTCCTCGCCGCCCAGCTGGCCGACGTCGACCGCGCGGCGGTCCTGCCGCAGTACGCCCAGTGGTGGGAGCACGCCCAGCGGCTCCTGGTGCCGGCGGAGCCCGCGGACCAGGTGCTGGCCCGGTGGGAGCGGCAGTGCGCCCGGTGGTCCGCGGACCCCGACCGGGCGGCGGAGCTGCGCCTGGCCGCGGCCATGCTCGGGGCCCTGCCCGGGATCCTGACCGGCCGTGTCCGGCCCACCGACGTGATGTTCCCGCGCGGCTCCATGGAGCTGGTGGAGGGCTGCTACCGCGACAACCGCGCCGCCGACCTGTTCAACCGCGCCATGGCCGCCACCGCCGCCGGCCTGGTCGCCGACCGGCTGCGCCGGGACCCGGGCGCCCGGCTGCGGATCCTGGAGGTCGGCGCGGGCACCGGCGGCACCAGCGTGGGGATGTTCGCCGCCCTCCAGCCGTACCGGGACAGCATCGAGCGCTACGTCTACACGGACGTCTCCAAGGCCTTCCTGAACCACGCCCGGGCCTCGTACGGGCCGGAGGTCCCGTACCTGGACTGCCGACTGCTCGACATCGAACGGCCGCTGGCCGGGCAGGAGGTCGCCGAGGGCGCCTTCGACCTGGTCATCGCCGCGAACGTGCTGCACGCGACCAAGGACACCCGCAACACCCTGCGCAACGCCAAGGCCGCGCTGCGGCCCGGCGGTTGGCTGCTGCTGAACGAGCTCTCGGCGTTCGACCTGTTCAGCCACGTGACCTTCGGCCTGCTGGAGGGCTGGTGGCTGTTCGACGACCGGTCGCTGCGGATCCCCGGCTCGCCGGCGCTGTCGCCCGGGAACTGGCGGGACGTGCTGGCCGGTGAGGGCTTCCGCACCGTCGTGTTCCCGGTGTCCCGGGCGCTCCCGTTGGGGCAGCAGGTGATCGCGGCGGAGAGCGACGGGGTGGCCCGGCAGCGGGTGCCGGCGGCACCGGCTGCACCGGCGGGAGGCGGACGGGAGACGTCCGCGACCCCCGACCGGCGCTCGGAGGCCCGGCCGCCGGCCCGGGTGGTCGACACCCCGCCGGCCCGACCGCAGGCGCCCGCCGTCGACCCCCGACCGCAGGCGCCCGCCGTCGACCCCCGGCCCGCCCGGCCCGTCGACAGCCGGCCCGTCGACCCCCGGCCCGCCCGGCCGGTGGACACCCTGCCCGCCCGGCCGCCGGCCGATCCGGCGGCGCTGGTCCTGGCCAAGGCGGCGACCGTGCTCGGCATCCCGGCCGAGCGGATCGACTCCTCGGCCCCGCTCACCGACTACGGCCTGGACTCGATCCTGGTTCTCCAGCTCACCAACGCCCTGCGCGAGGACTTCGGCGAGGACGTCTCCCCCACCCTGCTGTTCGAGGCCGAGAGCGTCGACGCCCTCTGCGCCCGCCTCAGCGGCGCCCCCGACACCACCGGCAGCACCGGTGAGCCCGGCCGGCGCTGGGCGCTGTCCCGCGGCCAACTGACCATGTACCGGGACCAGGTGCGCTGCCCGGACTCCGTCGCCTACCACCTCCCGCTCCTGTTCGAGGTCCACGGCGAGCCGGACGAGGCGGCGCTGGAACGCGCGGTCCGGGAGCAGGCCCGGATCCACCCGCTGCTGGGCACGGTGGTCGCCGAGCGGGACGGCGTCCCGTACCTGGACGTCGATCCGGCCCGGGGGCCCTCCTTCGAACGGGTCGACCTCACACCCACCACGCGGGACGGCCGGCTGGCCGCGCTGCGCGAACTGGTCGGCGCGCCCTTCGACCTGGCCGCCGGTCCGCTGGTCCGGGCGCACCTGGCCGCCCTGCCCGACGGCCGCCGGCTGCTGCTGGTCACCGCGCACCACATCCTGCTGGACGGGACCTCGACGGCCCTGCTGGTCCGCACCCTCAAGGACGCCTACCGGGGCCGGGGACGGCTGCGGAGCGCCGAGTTCGGCGACTACACCGCCTGGGAGGAGGAGCTGCTGGCCGGCCCGCGCGGGCAGCGGCACCGGGACCACTGGCTGGCCGAACTGGCCGGCGCGGACGGGCGGTTGGACCTGCCGTACGACCGCCCGCCGGTCCCGGGGCGGCTGCCGCGCGCGGACGTGGTCGTGACCCGGCTGCCGCGGGAGCTGGCCGACGCGGTCGCCGCGACGGCCAGGAGCCACCGGGTCAGCGCCTCGACCGTGCTGCTCGCCGGCTACACCCGCTTCCTCCACCGGGTGACCGGCCAGGACGACCTGATCGCGGGGGTCACCACGGCCGCCCGCTACGAGGAGCGGTTCCAGGACGTCGTCGGCCAGTTCGCGAACTGCCTGCCGATCCGGTCCACCGCCACGGAGGACGTCGCCGGGCTGCTCCGCTCCCTCCACCGCCGGGTGCTGGCCGGGATCGAGCACGGCGCCTACCCGCTGGCCGAGATCGTCCGGGCCCGGGGCGACGGGGACGGACCGCTGGTGCGGACCAACTTCCTGTTCCAGAACTTCGACGGCGCGGAGCTGCTGACCAACGGGGCGCCCACCGCTCCCGGCGACCTGGACCTCCGGGCCTTCGACGACCTGCCCTACCCGGGGGAGTATCCCCTCGCCCTGGAGGTCTACCGGGACGAGGACGGCTACAAGGCCTTCCTGAAGTACGACACCCGGCTGTTCGAGGAGGCCACCGCCCGGTGGATGGCGGACGACTGGCTGGCGGCCCTCCGGGAGGTCGTGGCCGGCCGGTAGCGGGGCCGGGGTGGCCCCCCCCCCGCGGGGGCAACCCCGGGCCCCGGGCCCCCGCCCCCCCCCCCC
>NZ_JBHUAL010000035.1:0-18105 GCF_042789775.1 Kitasatospora sp. NPDC056800
GCGCGGAACCCGCTGGTCGTGGTCGTGCCGGTGCGGACGCTCGGACCGGGTCAGCGGCAGAGGGCCGTGTCCACCGCGGCCTTGACGTGCTGCTCGGCCGCGTCGCCCGGGATCATGGTCACCGCGACGCCGGCGGCGCGGCCGTCGTCGGTGGCGCCCCCGGAGCTGAAGTAGCCCGGGATGGTCCCGAGGTGGCCCCAGTACAGGCCGCCGCAGGACAGCGGGTTGCTCATCAGGCCCAGCCCGTAGCGGACGCCGGGACCCACCGAGTCGGCGGGGACGGTGGTGCGCATCTCGGCGAGTTGCGCCGCGGGCAGGAGCCGGCCGCCGAGGAGCGCGGCGTAGAAGCGGCTGAGGTCGCTCGTGGTGGAGACGACGGCGCCCGCCGCCCAGCCCCAGGACGGGTCCAGGTCCGTGTACTCGCGGAACGAGCCGTCGGCTTCCTGGTGGTAGCCCTTGGGGTGGGCTTCGCGGATGGTGGTGTCGCCGGGGGTGGGGAAGTAGGTGTGGCGCAGGCCGATCCGGTCGACGACGCGCCGGTTGATCTCCTCGCCGAGCGGCCGCCCGGTGACCTTCTGGATGATCAGGCCGGCCACCAGGTAGTTGGTGTTGTTGTACTCCCACCGCGCACCCGGGGCGAAGTGGGCCTTCTGGGCCAGGGCCGCGTCGAGGAGCTCGCGCGGTTCGTAGTACCGGTTCGGGTTGGCGAGGATGGCGCCCTTGTCCACGTACTCGGGCAGGCCGCTGGTGTGCTGGAGCAGTTGGCGGACGGTGATGCCGCGCCCGTCGATGCCGTCGCCGCGCAGCAGGCCCGGCAGGTAGGTCTCGACGGGCGAGTCCAGGCCCACCTTTCCTTCGGCGACGAGCTGGAGGACGACGACCGCGGTGAAGGGCTTGGTGTTGCTGCCGATCCGTATCTGGCCGTCCGTGGGGACCTTGGCCCCGGTGGCGAGGTCGCCGACGCCGGCGGTGTAGGTGCGGGTGCGGCCGTCGCGGCCCTTGACGGCGGCCAGCGCGGCGGGCACGCCGTCGTCCTTGGCCAGGGTGTCCAGGCTCGACTGGACGCTGTCGGGCCTGCCGCCCGCGAACGCCGCGGTCGGTGCCAGGACGCCGGCGGCCACGGCGGCGGCCGCCGCCACGGCCACCGCCACCCGGTGCCGGCCGTTGCGGCGGCGGAGCGGAAGGCGGTGGTGCGGTGCGTGCTCGTACACGGAGGATCCCCTCTGGTGGTTGGCGCCGGGGATTCCCGGCCTGCGGCAAGAAGACCATTCAGGGGCACGGGAGTTCATCGGTTCCCAGGACGAGAGCGCACCCGGGAGCGGGCTCCCGGGAGCCGCCCCGGCCGGGACCGGGCTCCCGGCCGGCGCCGCGGCGGGGCGGGGGCGGCGCCACGGCGGGGCGGGGGGGCGAGGGACATCCGAAACGGTGACTGGAGGCGTCCCGGGGTGGTGGGGGAGGCTGGCGGCGACAATCCGGGCGTGGTGCTCGCGGCCGCGCCCCGACGGGTGGCGGCCGGCCGCCGCTCGCTCTCCGTCAGCAGACGTCGAAGGGGCCAGGGATGACGACGCCGGGCAACACCACGGGCAGTGGCGGTCCGTCGATGGGCGGCTACAAGGTCACGCCCGACGACGTCTCCGCGGCGTCCGTCTACGTGACCAACCAGGCCGGCGAGATCGACACCAAGATCGCCACGCTCCGGACGTACGTCGCGGGGCTGAGCGGCTGCTGGCAGGGCTCGGCGCACGGCGCCTTCGAGGTGCTGATGGCCGACTACGACATCTACGCGCGCATGATGCACGACGCGCTCACCGACATCGCCTCCGGGCTGCGCGGCAACTACGTCAACTACGTCGAGTCGGAGCAGGCGAACCTCGCCAACCTCCGCAAGGTGACGCTGCCCGCCGCCAAGTTCTGACGCCGCGTCCCTCCCCACCCCCTCCCAGGAGCACCGCGATGAGTTTCTCCGACGCCGTCCCGATCAGCGTCCAGCAGGACCTGGAGCACGCCGGCCCCTACCTCAACGCGCAGGCGGCCGACATCGCCCAGCAGCTGCACGAGCTGGCCATGTACCTGAACCAGCTGCCGGAGCTCTGGCAGGGCGCGGCCTCCGGCTACTACCAGGGGCTCCAGGCCGAGTGGAACATCGCGGCCGAGGGGCTGTTCGGCCCCGACGGCGTGCTCGGCCAGATCGCGCACGCCATGAACGTCAACTGGGCGAACTACAGCAGCGCCGAGTGGGCCAACTCGCAGACCTGGAACAACACCGCCGGCCGGCGCTGAGGCCGGGGCCGCCGCCGCCGTCGCGGTCGGCCGCCATCCGTACGACATTCCGCATGAACGAGGGCAAGAGAGCTACGCATGGCTGACGGGCACTGCCGAGTGACAGTGGTCGGCGAACACAAGCGGGTGGACCTCGCGGTCCCCGCCGCCGCCCCGATCGCGGAATACGTCACGACGCTGGCCCGGCTGGTCGGCCAGGAGGAGCTGGAGGCGCTGCCGGCGGCGTGGTCGCTGGCGGTGCCGGGCGGGCCGACGCTCCACCCCGTCTCCTCGCTGCGCGAGGCCGGGGTGCAGGACGGCCAGCTGCTGTACCTGCGGGACGCCGCCGAGGGCGAGTTCGAGGAACCGCTGATCCGCGACGTCGACGAGCTGGTCGCCGACGTCGCCGACTCCTTCGGCGACCTGCGCTGGACCTCACGCGCCCGCGCGGTCTGCGCGACGGTCCTGGGCGCGCTCGGCCTGGCCGCCGCCTGCGTGACGGCCGCCTCGCGCGGCGGCTGGTCCGGGGCGGTGGCCGGCCCGGTGGCGGTCGGCGCCGCGTTCGTCCTGGTCATCACCGGCTGGCTGCTGGGCCGTTCCACCCTGGACCTGCCGTCCCGGCTGGGCCTGCCGATCGCGCTGGCCGCCGTGCCCTGCGCGGCGGTGGCCGGCTGGTTCCTGCCCGACCCCGTGGACGGCAACGCCACCGCGGCGGCGCTGGGGGCGATGGTCGGCGCCGGGGCCGCGCTCTGGGCGGCGCCCTCGGTGGTCGCCGCCGCCGTGCTGCTGTTCGGCGTGGCCGGGGCGGCCGTGGTGGGACTGCTGGAGGCGGTGCACGCGGACCTCGCCCAGGGCGCGGCCGCGGTGGCCGTGGTCGGCTACGGGATGCTGCTGATCGCGCCCTGGCTGGCCGGCCAGCTGGCCGCGCTGTGGCCCACCGAGCGCGGGTCGGAGGACGGCGCGGTCCGCGTGATGGTGCACCGGGCGCGGACCCTGCTGCTCTGCTGGACCGCTGCGGTCTCCCTGCTGCTGGCCGTCGCGCTGGCCGTGCTGGGCTCGGCGCACGGCGGCTACCCGCCGGCGCTGGCGGGCTGCCTGGCGGTCGCCGCGCTGCTGCGGGCGGGAACCTTCCGGCTGCTGGCCGAGGCGGCCCCCGTGGTGGTGGCCGGCGCCGTCGGCCTGGCCACCACCCTGCTGTTCGCGCCCGAGGCGATGGCGGCTCCCGGCTGGGTCGGCCCGGTGGCGCTCTGCGTGGTCGGGGTGCTGATGGCGGGCACCGGGGTGGCGCTGTCCTTCCGCCGTACGGCGGCCCGCGAGGCCGCGCGGCCGCCGGCGCTGAACGTGCTGGGCACGCTCTGCGGGGTGGCCGCGGTGCCGCTGGCGCTCGGGGTGTTCGGCGTGTTCCAGAACCTCGCCGCGTTCGGACACCACCTGTGAGCCGGACGGCCTGCCGCCCGGTCCTGCCCCGGCCGGTCCCGGGCGGCCGGTCGGACGGCTGGTCGGACGGCCTAGCGCCCGCTGAGCTGGTGGACCCTCAACTGCTCCGGGACGCCGAACCGGAGGGGGTCCGCCACCGCGGCGGGAGCCGTCGGGCCGGGAGAGGCCGCCGGCTCGGGACCGGTCTCGTCGACGTAGCCCAGTTCGATCGCCTTGCGGGTCAGCTCCGCCTTGTTGCCGGCGTTGAGCTTGGCCCGGATCCGCTTCACGTAGGTGTTGACGGTGGCTTCGCTGAGCGCCATCAGCCGGGCGATCTGGCCGTGGGTGTAGCCCTGGGCGATCAGCCGCAGCGTCTCCACCTCGCGGCGGGCCAGGCCCTGGCTCTCGCCGGGGCTGCGACGGCTCAGCTCGGAGTGGAGGTGGCCGCCCAGGCCGGCCGCCAGGTAGAAGCTGCCGCGGGCGACCGCCTCGACGGCGGACAGGAACTCGGTGTCGTCGGCGTGCTTGGTGACGAAGCCGTACGCGCCGGCCTTGAGCGCGGTCAGCAGGTCCCTGGGCTCGGCCGACGGGGAGAGGACCAGGACCGCGCTGGTGGCGCTCAGGGCGCCGATCACGTGCAGGACGGACGTGCCGGAGTAGGGGGTGGGGTCCAGCACCACCACGTCGGGGCGGAGCCCGCTCTCGGCCAGGTCGTGCACGGTGTCCACCGAGGCGATCACTTCCAGCCGGGGGCTGCGGGCCAGGACCTGCTCGATCCCCATGCGTGTCATGCGGTGGTCCTCGACGATGCCTATGGTCGGCATAACCGGCCTTCCCTCTCTCCGTCTCCCGTGCGGTCGCGCCAGCTGAGCCGCGTCGGGAGGTCTGCGTCACGTGCCGTCACTCCGTTCTACGCAGCCGGGGCCTGAGATGTTCGGATCGGTTGCGAGACGGCGACGGCGCCCGCTCGCGCACGCTCCGTCGAACCATCAGTGTGCGGAGCGGCACGGGCTGTTCGTCCGGGCGCCCGCACCGGAACATGTCGTATTCGGTCGGGGGGCCGCGCGCCCGCCCGCGCCCGTGGAGGTTGATCATGGCTGAGGCCGAGCAGGACGGTACGGACCGGCGGAACATGGTGGCGGCCTTCGTCAAGGAGGTCCGGGGCGGGGACGGCGGCCCTTCGAAGGTGGTGCCGCGCGCCTGGGCGGTGGGCCTCACCGTGCTCGTCGTCGGTGCGGGCGCGGTCGGCGTCGGCATGCTGGCCAAGAGCGGTCAGCACGGGCCGGCGAAGGCGGCGGCCGAGCACCCGGTGACGGCCACCCCCTCGCCGAGCGCCTCGACCGGCTCCGGCCAGCCGGCGCCCGGCACCCCGGGCAACGCGGCCCCGCCCCTGGCGAACACCGACACCGGTGCCGGCGGTTCGGGCGGCGGTTCGGGCGGCGGCAACCCGCAGGGCCGGTCGGCCCCCGCGCCCGGCGACAACGCGCCCGCGCCCTCGAACAACAACGCGCCCGCCCCGGCCGGCGGCGCTCCGCTCGTACCCCAGAACAACCAGGCGGCTCCCGCCCCGGCCGCTCCCGCCCCGGCGGCCCCGGCCCCGGCGGTCCCGGCGCCCAACCTGGCGGCGGCCAAGTCCGCCGCCTACACGGCGGTGGCCGGCTACGGCTGCCCGTCCAACAGCCTCCAGGGCTTCTCCGAGGCCGGCCGGTACTCCAACGGCAGCGCCGGCTGGGTCAGCGTGGGCAGCGCCGGCTGGGCGCAGGACGGCTGCAAGGGCCAGTTCGACGCGATGCCGATGTCGGGCGACGCGAAGGAGGACGACCGGAGCAACTACGCCCTGTGGACCTTCTCCCCGGGCGCGGCGGGCCTGCGCACGGCCACCTGCCAGGTCCAGGTGTACACGCCCAAGGACGGCGACATCACGCACGTCGGCGGGGAGCCGGCGCACTTCGAGGCCTACGGGTCGTCCAGCCTCTCCTCCGGGATGCTGAACGCCTTCGACGTCGACCAGCGGGGCCACCTCGGCGAGTGGAAGGACGTCGGCACCTTCAGGACCACGACCGGGGTGCTGATGATCAAGCTGGACAGCCGGGGCCTGGACTGGCACGGGAAGACGAAGACCAACGCCCACCTGGCGGTCGCCCAGATGCGGGCGACCTGCAATTGAGCCCTGTGGGTGCGGTACCAGGCCCCGAAGGGATGCGCGCATGAGCAAGACGTGGGTCAAGGTCGCCCAGCGGGGCTGGGGCGTCCAGCGCAGCATCGGCGCGGCGGTGCGCACGGCCGCCGACGGCGGGGTCGTCTCGGTGATGCCGGGCGAGTACGCGGAGAGCGTGCTGCTGGAGCGCGGGGTCAGCCTGGAAGCGGCCGAGGGGCCGGGGACGGTCACGATCGCCCCGGCGCGCGGGCCCGCGCTCACCGTGGCCGGCGGCAGCCCCACCGTGCGGGGGCTGCTGCTGCGCGGCGCCGACCCGCGGGAGCCGGCCGTGCTGATCGGCGGCGGCGCACCCGTGCTGGAGCACTGCGAGGTGGTCGGCGGCCGGGTCGAGGTGGCCGGGCGGGCCGCGCCGGTGCTGCGCGACTGCGCCGTCCGCGGGGCGGTCGGCGTCGGCCTGCGCCTGGGCGGGGACAGCCGGGCCGTGGTCGAGGGCTGCGCGGTGACCGACACCGAGGGCGTCGGGCTGCTGGTCGCCGAGGGCGCCGTCCCCGAGGTGCGGAGCACCAGGATCGGCCCGAGCAGCGCCCAGGGCCTGTACGTCGGCGGCACCGGCGGCGGCTCGTTCGAGGGCTGCGAGGTGACCGGCAGCGGTGGCGCGGCCGTCCGGGTGGCCGACGCGGCGGCCCCGGTGCTGCGCGCCTGCCGCCTGCACGGCAACCACGCGGCGGGCCTGCACGTCTCGGCCGACACCCCCGAGCCGCTCGCGGCCGGGTCGGCCGACCCGGCCGAGGGCGGCACCGTGCTGACGGACTGCGAGATCACGGGCGCCGCCACCGTGGGCGTCCTCGCCGACGAGGACGCCCGGGTGCTGCTGCGGGACTGCCGGGTCGCGCGGACCGGCGGGGCCGGGATCGTGGCCGTGGACCGCAGCCGCCTGCGCCTGTACGACACCGTCACCACCGACACCGGCGACACCGGGCTGGCCCTGGGCCAGAGCGCCTCGGCGCGGGTCGAGGGCGGCGGCTTCCTGCGCGCCACCGGCAACGGCGTGTACGTGGCGGGCGAGGCCGAACTGGCGCTGAGCGGCAGCGAGGTGGCGGACGCGGGCTTCAGCTGCCTGCACCTGGGCGAGGGCGGCTCCGCCGACCTGGCCGACTGCCGCCTGCACGGCACACCGGAGCACGGCATCAGGGTCACCGGCAACTCCCTGCTGAGCGCCGAGGGCACCACCGTGGAGCAGGCCCGGATGGCCGGGGTCTCGGTGGAGGAGCGGGCCGACGCGGTGCTGCGCGGCTGCACCGTACGGGCCACCGGCGTCGGCGTCCGCCTGGACACCCGCCACCGCCCGCTGCTGGAGGACTGCGAGATCGCCGCCACGGCGGGCGCGGGCGTGGAGGTCGGCGAGCGCACCGGCGTGCTGCTGAACCGCACCAGGATCCACGACACCGGCGGCTCCGGCCTGCTCGCGGCCGAGCGGAGCACCCCCGTGCTGGACGGCTGCGAGATCACCGACACGGCGGGCAGCGGCATCGTGGTGCGGGCGGGCGCCGACCCGCGGGTGCGGGCGAGCACGATCGCGCGCACCGCCAAGAACGGCCTGTACCTGGACGAGGGCGCGCACGGCCTGCTGGAGGACTGCGCGCTGTCCGAGACCGGCTACCCGGCCCTGTACGTCGGCGCGGGCGCCGATCCCGTGCTGCGCCGCTGCCTCGTCCACGACACCGCCGAGGACGTCGCGCTGGCCGAGCGGGCCGCCGCCGTGCTGGAGGACTGCCGGACCGAGCGGGTCGAGCAGGCCACCCTGCCGGCCGTCGGCGAGCCGGTCGCCCCGGGCACCCCGGCCGGGATCGCCCGGCCCTGGTCGCTGCCGGGAACGACGGCCGGAACGACGGCCGGGGCGACGGCGGGGGCCGGCGCGCCGGCGGGCGACGGCGAGGCGGGCGGGACGGAGGAGCGGGACCGTGCCGAGGCCGAACTGGCGGCCCTGCTCGCGGAGTTGCACCGGCTGGTCGGCCTGGAGCGGGTCAAGCGCGACGTCGAGACCATGGTCAAGCTGATGCAGCTGGTCCGGCGCCGCAAGGAGCTGGGCCTGCCGCCGCCGCCCACCAGCCGCCACGTGGTCTTCGCGGGGAACCCGGGCACCGGCAAGACCACCGTGGCCCGGCTGTACGGGCGGATCCTGCACGCGCTGGGCATGCTCTCCAGCGGCCACCTGGTCGAGGCGGACCGCGGCGACCTGGTCGGCGAGTACGTCGGGCACACCGCGCCCAAGACCACGGCGGTGTTCCGCCGGGCGCTGGGCGGGGTGCTCTTCATCGACGAGGCCTACGCGCTGGTGCCGCACGGCCAGGGCGGCGACTTCGGCCAGGAGGCCATCTCGACGCTGGTCAAGCTGATGGAGGACCACCGCGACGAGGTCGTGGTGATCGTGGCCGGCTACCCCGGGGACATGCAGCGCTTCATCGACGCCAACCCGGGCCTGGCCTCCCGGTTCACCCGTACGCTGACCTTCGACGACTACCTCGGCCCGGAGCTGGTCGACATCGTCGCCCACCAGGCCGAGCAGCACCGCTACGACCTGCCGGAGCCGACCCTGGCCGCGCTGGCCGGGTACTTCACGGAGCTGCCGCGCGACGAGGGCTTCGGCAACGGCCGTACCGCCCGCCAGGTCTTCCAGTGGATCACGGAGCGGCACGCCCAGCGGATCGCCGACCTCGACGCCCCGACGGCCGAGGACCTGACCACCGTCCTGCCGGAGGACCTGCCGGAGTTGAGCGCGGCGGTCTGAGGCGCGGCGGTCCGGGGCACGGCGGTCCGGCGCACGGCGCCCCGGGGCTCCCCGCCCCGGGGCACGGCGCCGGCGACCGGTCAGGCCGTCGGCCTCGGCGCGACCTCCGGGAGGATCGACCCGTGGTCGGCGGACGCGTAGGCCTGGCCCGCCAGGTCCAGCCGGGCCAGGTAGACGCCGTAGATCTCGACGGCGTCGGCCACCTGGCGCAGCGCCGTCTGCAGCTCGGGGTTGATGATCGGCGCGAACTTCTGGGCGGCCTTCTGGACGCCCTTGTCCGGGATGGGCCCCGTCCGCGCGATCGGGCCCATCCCGCCGGCCAGCCCCGAGCTGTCGTACCAGGTCCCGACGGGGGCGAACTCCTGGCCCCAGAAGGTGCCGCTGGCGACCACGGCGTCCACCTTGGCCTTCAGGGCGTTGTAGGCGTCCACCACCCCGGAGGTGGTGGACGCCCCGCCGACGATGACGGAGTAGACCGTCGACAGGTCCACCGAGAAGGACGCGTGGCTGGGCGGCGCGGGGGCGGTCCCGGACGGGCCGGTCCCGGACGGGGCGTTGGCGGGGTTCGTGAAGCCCTCGTTGAAGCCCGGGACGTAGCCGTTCTCCCACAGCATCTTCAGGGTCGGGTCGGCCGCGCCCCCGCCCGGCTTGGGGTCTCCGCCGCCGCCGTCCTCGGGCGACGGGACGTAGATCGGGGAGTTGATCGGGGCGACCACGCGGACCTCCGGAGCAGGGAGCGGGCAGTGAACAGGGCCATCCTCGCCCACCGGCCGCCCGGGGCGGGAGGTCCCCGTTCGGGGACGCCGGGGGGACAGAAAGCGGGTCTGTCCCGCCCGTCCGGCCGCTGCCTAGACTCCGCAGGGCCGACGTGCGTACGTGGACCAGCCGTACGCGGATCGGGCCGGGCCGGACCGGTGCGGATCGGCCGAACGACGAGCCCCCGGGGAGCGCCTGCCGTGGCCTACACCTTGCAGGAATTCAAGGTCGACCTGCAGCAACTGCTCGAAGCGTCCGGCACGCTGGGCGCCGAGAGCGAGAACATCAAGGGGGAGATCGACGCGATCGCGACGGCCCTGGCACCCCTGGAGACCGGCTGGATCGGCCCGGCCGGAACCTCCTTCGCCGCCATCACCAAGGTCTACAAGGACGACATGGTCGACCTGCAGAACCTGCTCGACGAGATGACCAGGCGGATGCGGTCGGCCTACCGGATGTACCACGACATGGAACTGGCCAACTACAACAACGTGCGCGCCTGATGAGCGTCGACCCCGGCGCCGGCACCCCCGCCCCGGCCACGCCCGACTACGACACGGTCAAGCTCACCATCCCGCTGCACGAGATGGCGGCCGCCAAGGCCACCGTCGAGACCTCCCTGAACAGCATCCTGGACAGCCTGGTCACGATCGAGCAGACCCTCGCCGACCTCAAGCTGGGCTGGGCGGGACAGACCGCGGACCAGGCCAAAGCGATCTTCGACCAGTGGAACGCCTGCATGGCGGAACTGGTCGGGACCAAGACCAAGGCCAAGCCCGACGGCGCGGACGGGGTCTTCCAGCGGCTGATGATCGCCGTGGGCAGCGCGGCCGCCAACTACGACCACGCCGAGGACTTCATCGTCACCAAGCTCTTCGCGCCGCTCACCGCCGCCATCGGCGCCCCCTCGACGGGCTCCGGCGACCCGAACGCCTACAACCCGCCGCCGAAGGACCTCGTCAACGACAAGAGCAACACCGTGGTCGCCGAGATCTTCTGACCCCGCCCGACCCCCGCCCCGGCCCCGGCGCGCCCCCGCGCCAGGGCCCGCCGCACCACCGCCGCAGTCGAGCACCGAGAGGCACAACCAGGTGAGCAGGATCCCCTTCCACCGGCCCACCCGCGCCCTGCCGCCGGCCCTGCCCGACCAGCGCGTGGTGCTGCCCGCCCCGCCGCAGACCCCGCAGGGCGCCAACTCCTCGGCCAGCACCTGGCTCTCCCTGCTGCTGCCGCTGATGAGCAGCATCAGCATGGCCGCCTACATGGTGATGTACCGCAATCCGCTGCTGATCGCGCTGGGCGTCGGCTTCGTGCTGATCTCGATCGCCGCCACCCTCGCCGTCCGCCACCAGATGCGCAGCGCGACCCGTCAGACCAAGGACCGCCAGCGCGAGCGCTACCTGCGCTACCTGACCGACGTCAAGAAGACGGCCCGCCAGGTCGCCGACAGCCAGCGGCTGGCGGCCGGCTGGCTGCACCCCTCGCCGGAGCGGCTCTGGGCGCTCGCCGAGCGCCGCCGCCGGGTCTGGGAACGGCGCGCCACCGACAAGGACTTCCTGCAGCTGCGCCTGGGCCAGGGGCAGGGCCCGCTGGCCACCCCGATCCAGCTCGGCACCCGCAACGACCCGCTCGCGGAGTACGACGAGCAGACCCACGCCGCCGCGCAGCGGGTGGTCGACCAGGCCGGTACGGTCGGCCGCCAGCCCGCCCTGGTCGACCTGGTCAGGACCGGCGTGCTCAGCCTGCTCGGCCCCGCCGACCGGACCAGGGCGCTGGCCCGCTCGCTGCTCTGCCAGCTCGCGGTGCTGCACGCCCCCGACGACGTCACCGTCGTGGTCTGCACCGGCGGCGACCCCGACTGGGAGTGGGCCAAGTGGCTCCCGCACACCCACGAGGCCGGCGCCCCGAGCCCGGCCGGTGTGGTCCCGCTGGTCGCCGCCGAGTTCGAGGCGCTCGCCGACGCCCTGGAGGGCGCGATCACCCGCGCCCAGGCCGAACGGACCACCCGCCGGCCCGTCCTGGCGGGCGCCCCCGCCCCGGTGATGCGCCGGCTCGTCGTCCTGCTCGACCCGTACGACCCGGCCGCCGCCTGGGCCCGCGGCCCGGTGGCCACCTCCCTGCTCGAATCGGCCGGGCCCGACCTGGGCATCACCGTGATCTGCCTGGTCGGCGCCGAGCGCGACGAGCCCACCCGCACCGAGGTGCGCGCCCGGGTGGGCGAGGACGGCTCGCTGGTCCTGGAGGGCCGCAACACCGAGCTGTACAGCCGGGTCGAGGGGGCCGTCGCGGACGCCCCCGCCCCGGAACTCTGCGAGCTCACCGCGCGGGCGCTGGCCCCGCTGAGCCTGTCCGAGGAGCCCGAGCAGCTGCTGGCCCGCACCATCACCCTGCCCGAGATGCTCGGCACCCCCGACGTGGCCGCCTTCGACCCGTCCGTCAGCTGGATCCCGGCCGGCGACGAGCGGCTGCTGCGCCTGCCGATCGGCCTGTCCGGCGAGGGCGACCCGGTGCTGCTCGACCTCAAGGAGTCCGCCCAGGGCGGCATGGGCCCGCACGGCCTGATCGTCGGGGCCACCGGCTCCGGCAAGAGCGAACTGCTGCGCACCATGGTCACCGGGCTGGCGATGACCCACTCCCCGGAGCTGCTCAGCCTGGTGCTGGTCGACTTCAAGGGCGGCGCCACCTTCGCCGGCGTCACCGGACTGCCGCACGTGGCCGGCCTGATCACCAACCTCGCCGACGACCTCTCCCTGGTGGACCGGGTCCGCGCCGCCCTCCAGGGCGAACAGCAGCGCCGGCAGCGGCTGCTGCGCGCGGCCGGGAACGTCGACTCGCTGCGCGAGTACCAGCTGCGCCAGGCGGCCGGGCAGTGCGACGTGGACGGCAAGCCGCTGGAGCCGCTGCCCTACCTGCTGATCGTGGTCGACGAGTTCGGCGAACTGCTCTCCCAGCGCTCCGACTTCATCGACCTGTTCGTCCAGATCGGCCGGGTCGGCCGCAGCCTGGGCATGCACCTGCTGCTGGCCACCCAGCGGCTGGAGGAGGGCCGGCTGCGCGGCCTGGAGTCGCACCTGTCGTACCGCGTCTGCCTGCGCACCTTCAGCGCCGCCGAGAGCCGCGCGGTGATCGGCACCCCCGACGCCTACCAGCTGCCCCCGATCCCCGGCTCCGCCTACCTCAAGGTGGACGAGTCGGTCTACCAGCGCTTCCGGGTCGCCCACATCTCCGGCCCGTACCAGGAGCCCGGCACGGGCGAGGACGGCGCCGCGGCCGGCCTCCCGGTCGTGCCCTTCGAGCTGCGCACCGCGCCGCAGGAGGAGCCCGAGGAGCCCGCCGAGTCCCAGCCGCCGGCCCTGCCCGCCGGCCCCACCGAGATGGAGGTGGCGGTCGACCAGGTCTGCCGGTTCGGGCAGTCCGTGCACCAGGTCTGGCTCGCCCCGCTGCCCGCCGCGATCCCGCTGGACAGCCTGATCGGCCCGGTCTCCGAGCAGCCGGGGCGTGGCCGCCAGGCCGGCCTGTGGCCCGGCACCGGCCGGCTCGCCTTCCCCGTCGGCGTGCTCGACCTGCCCCTCCAGCAGCAGCAGCTGCCGCTCCAGTTCGACTTCGAACGCGTCCACGGCAACCTCGCCCTGGTGGGCGCGCCGCAGACCGGCAAGAGCACCCTGCTGCGCACCACGGTGCTGTCCGCGATGCTCACCCACACCCCCGACGAGGTGCAGTTCTACGGACTGGACTACGGCGGCGGCAGCCTCGGCCCGCTGGAGGCCGCCCCGCACGTGGGCGCCGTGGCCGGGCGCCGCGACGAGCAGCGGGCCCGCCGGGTGCTGGCCGAGCTCGGCCTCCTGGTCGCCGCCCGCGAGCAGCTCTTCGGGGAGCTGGGCGTCGACTCGGTGGCGGCCTTCCGGGCGCTGCGCAAGGCCGACCGGCTGCCGGCCGGGACCCGGGCCGCCGACGTCTTCCTGCTGCTGGACAACTGGGGCGCGATCCGCACCGAACTGGAGGGCGCCGAGGCCTCGGTGCTGGACATCGCCTCCCGCGGCCTGGGCGTGGGCGTGCACGTGATCGTCACCGCCAACCGCTGGGCCGACATCCGGCCGAACCTGCGCGACAGCTTCTCCGGGCGCCTGGAGCTGCGGCTGAACGAGCCCACCGAGTCGGAGGTCAGCCGCCAGGCGAGCCGGCAGGTCCCCAACATCCAGGGCCGCGGCATCGTGTCGCCCGGCGTGCTGTACCAGGCCGTGCTGCCCCGGCTGGACGGCCGCGAGGGCACCGACGGCCTGGCCGAGGCCCAGGAGGACGCGCTCGGCAAGATCGCCGCCTCCTGGCCGGGCGCCGGCGCCCCGCCGGTGCTGATGCTGCCCGACCGGGTGCTGCTCGAGGACCTCGACCCCACGGGGACGGCCGGCTTCGCCGCGGACGAGGTGCCGATCGGCGTCGGCGAGCGCGACCTGGCGCCGGTCGGCCTGGCGATGGGGCCGGGCGACCCGCACTTCCTGGTGTTCGGCGACGCCGGCAGCGGCAAGTCCGCCTTCCTGCGCACCTGGATGGCCGCCACGGCCGCCCGGAGCACCGCCTGGGAGTCCCGGTTCATGGTGATCGACTACCGGCGCAGCCTGCTGGACGCGGTGCCGGAGGACTACATCGGCGCCTACGCGGGCGACGCGGCCGCCGCCGAGGCCTACGTCGACCAGCTGGTCGCCAAGCTGGCCGAGCGGATGCCGCCGCCCGGCATCACGGCCGCCCAGCTCCGCGCCCGGGACTGGTGGGACGGTCCCGAGCTGTACGTGGTGGTGGACGACTACGACCTGGTCGCGGTCGGCCACCAGTCCCCGCTGGCCAGGCTCGCCGACTACGTCACCCAGGCCCGTGAGATCGGCCTGCACGTGGTGCTGGCCCGCCGGGTGGCCGGGGTCGGACGCCCGCTGATGTCCGACCCGCTGCTCTCCCGGCTCAAGGACCTCGGCACCGGCGGCCTGATCCTCTCCGGCGACCCGCGCGAGGGCGTCCTGCTGGGCGACCAGCGCGCGGCCCAGCGCCCCCCGGGCCGCGGCGTCCTCGTCCGGCGCTCCGGACCGGCCAGGCTGCTCCAGGTCGCGCTCCGCGAGGAGGAGCCGGCCTGACCAGCCGGGCTCCTCCCACCGGGCCGGGGGCTCTCGCAGCCCCCGGCCCGTTCGTACCTTCCCGCCCGCGCTCTCCGCGGCAGTTGCTTCGAGGTGGATCCCCGATGGCCGACAACGGCTTCAGCATCAGCGACATCTACGCCCTGGGCAACCAGTGGATCGAGCTGGGCAACACGGTGTACGCGGCCCGGTACGGCACCAGCATGGCCATGGACAAGTTCCAGTGGACCGGTGACGGCATGGTGGCCGCGCACGACGCCTGGAACCTCGTCGGCAACAGCGTGCTCGACCCGGCGGTCACCACCTGCTGGAAGATCGGCGACGCCATCAACGACTACGGCCGGGCGCTGGAGAAGATCATGGCCGCCGAGCAGAAGGCCGCCAACGCGGCCGGGCTGGCCAGCATCATCGCCACCATCCTCGGGTTCGTCCTCCCCTTCGGCCTGGGCCTGCTGGCCAGGCTGATCGCGCCGCTCCTCGAAGGCCTCATCACCCTCATCACCAACATCCTGAGGACGATCGGCGAGAGCCTGCAGACCATCCTCAACATCGGCGCCTTCATCGGCGGCGCCGTGGCCGGCGGCCTGCTCCAGCTGGGCACCGACCTGCTGGCCCAGCTGATCGCCGACAAGATCTACGACGTCCCGTTCGAGATCGACTGGGCCGCCGAGGGCATGAGCATGGGCTTCGGGGCCGTCTTCGGCGGCCTCGGGGGCCTGGCCGGTCTGCGCGGACCCAAGGAGGTCGGGATCGGCGGCGGCCCCAAGGGGGTCGGGGGCAAGGGCGTGACCCCGCCGAAGGTCGACCCGCCGGGTGTGAAGCCCCCGGTCACCGAGCACGTCCCGCTGCCGGGGCGCGGCTCCGTGCCGCTTCCGGAAGGGCCGGGGCACATCGGCGGAGTCACCCCGGGCGGCATCGGCAAGGTCCCGCCGCCGGAGCTGTTCCCGGGCGGCGGCAAGCCGCTGGGCGCCGAACCGGGCAGCGTGCCGCCGGGACGCTCGCCCGTCGCCCCCGGTGGGGTGGAGCCCCCCAAGACCGGGATCCCCCACGAGGCCCCCGGCAGCACCCCGCCCGGCCCGCCCAGGACCACGACGCCCGGCCGGGGCCCCGAGCCGGTGACCCGGGAGCCCGGCCAGCTCAACCCGTCGGGAACCCACCAGCCGACCCCCGGCGGTCAGGTGAAGCCCGGGACCGGAGTGCACGAGCCCGGGGCGGGCGGGATCGGCAACGTCGCCCCGCCGAAGAGCACCGGCGGCCAGATCGGCGGCCAGGAGACGCACGGGCCGCTGGGCGGCAAGGACGGCTCGCTGCCCGACGCCACCTCGCGCTCCGTCAACGAGACGGGCGGGAACGGCGGTTCGCGCGGCACCGTCAACGGCAACGGCACCGGCAACGTCACCCGGCCCGGCCCGAACGAGCAGACCCCCGGCCACTCGCAGTCCGAGACGCCCGTCGACAACCAGACCTACAAGGCCTCCTTCGACCGGCAGCCCGGCGGAACGCGGCCCGGCAGCGACGTCGGCGCCAACGGCCGGCCGTCCTCGGCCTCCGCCCGCGTCGAGGGCGACAACGCCGTTGTGGCCACGGACCGCAACTCGCTCTCCGCGAAGACCCCCGGAAACCACGACGGCCTCCCCGGCGGCAACAACAACCGGCCCGAGGGCGTGAAGCAGCCCCTCAAGGAGGGCGCGGAGGCGCCCACGAACAACCAGCGGACCGCCACCGGAGGCGGCACCACCCCCCGCGACACCCCGCTGGAGCCGATGCGGGACAACGGAAAGTCCGGCGGCTCCTCCGGTTCCGTGCCCAAGGGCAACGAGCGGACCAACCAGTCGACCGGGGGGCAGAAGCCCCTGCCGAGGGAACTGGAGCCCCAGGCACCGGAGAACAGCAACCGGCAGTCGACCGCCTCCTCGGCGCGGGAGCACGAGGGCAGCACCAACGGGACGAAGCAGACCACCTCCGAGAGCACGGCCCCGGGCAAGGGGGACCGGCCGACCTCGGAGCAGACCCGGCAGAACGGCCAGCAGGAGGGGACGACCGGGAAGTCGGAGGGTGCGGCGTCGAAGAAGCCCTCGACGCGGCCGTTCGGTGCCAGGAAGGTGATGACCATCGCCGACCTCCCCCCGGAGGGGGCGGGGCCGAAGAGCGGCGCCCCGGAACCGGGGATGCGACCCGGCAGTTCCAACGTGAGGACCCTCAACGACCTCCCGAGCGAACACGGGGCGGGCGGCTCGGCGAAGGGCGGATCGTCGGGGGAGAAGCCGCTGGTCGACCGGGGCACCGGGTCCACGTTGGACGGGAAGCCCGGTGAGAAGTGGGTGTCCCGGGATTCGGCTGATCGCAGGTCGATGACCATGGACGACCTGCCGGCGGATGGTCCGGTGAAGGGCGGGTCGCCGAAGGAGAAGCCGCTGGTCGACCGGGGTTCCGGGTCCACGTTGGACGGGAAGCCCGGTGAGAGGTGGGTGTCCCGGGACTCGGGTGACCGCAGGTCGATGACCGTGAACGACTTGCCGGCGGATGGTCCGGTGAAGGGCGGGTCGCCGAAGGAGAAGCCGCTGGTCGACCGGGGCACCGGGTCCACGTTGGACGGCAAGCCCGGTGAGAAGTGGGTGTCCCGGGATTCGGGCGACCGCAGGTCGACGACCATGGACGACCTCAAGAAGTCGGGGGACGCGGACACCCCCTCGCCGAGGGAGCACGAGGGCGGCACCGACGGGTCGAAGCAGACGCCCTCCGAGGTCGAGGCCCCGGGCAAGGGGGACCGGCCCACCCCGGACCAGACGCGGCAGAACGGCCGGCAGGAGGGGACGACGACGAAGTCCGAGGGCTCGGCGCCGAAGAAGCCCACCGTGCGGCCGTTCGGTCCCGAGAAGGTGAGGACCCTCGCCGATGGCCCCCAGGACGGGGCGGGGCCGAGGAGCAGCACCTCGGAGTCGGGGATGCGGCCCGGCGGCTCCAACGTGAAGACCGTCACCGAGGCCAAGCCGACCGAATCGGGGGCGGGCGGCTCGACCAAGGTCGGATCGTCCACCGAGAAGCCCGTGAGCAAGACGGAACCCTTCTCCGGCCGGGGCGATCGTCTCGGCGAGGGTCCGCGGGTCTCCGAGGACGCCGGAGCGTCGAACCGAACCGGCCCGCGGAGCGGATCCCAGCAGGAGTTCCCGAACGCGGAGGCATCGACGAATAGCCGGGGTCCGCAGTCGGAGCTGGCGGCGAAGCAGGAGAGCGCGGCGAACGCCCGGCTCGCCAAGGCCAAGGCCGAGGCCGATGCGGCGGCAGCGGCGAAGGCGGGTGCGGGGTCCGAGGCCGGCAACGCGGGGGCGAAGGTGAAGTCCGGTGCGGGGGTTGATGGTTCGGGTTCGTCGGAGCGGGTCAAGTCGCCGTCGGAGTTGACGGACAAGCGGGAGGCCGCGGCGAGGCGGGAGGCCGCGGGGAATGCCTGGGCGACGGAGCCCAAGGGTGAGGCGCCTGCTGGGGCGAAGGTGAAGTCCGGTACGGGGGTTGAGGGTTCGGGTTCGTCGGAGCGGGTCAAGTCGCCGTCGGAGTTGACGGACAAGCGGGAGGCCGCGGCGAAGCGGGAGGCTGCGGGGAAGGATTGGGTG